>CAJWGH010000022.1 GCA_913031095.1 uncultured Chloroflexota bacterium
TGGCCGATCGTAGCAAGAATGCCACCAACGCTGTTTAACCTAACACCGAAATGAATAATTTGGAGAACCAGAATGACTACTGCAGACCGGTTAACCATGTCCCTTGGCGAAGCGATGTTCACGCAACGAGCCATCCGACGCCTTAAGCCCGACCCCATTCCAGACGAAGTCATGCGCGACATCATGGAGTCGGCCATCCGCGCCCCCAATGGTGGTAATACCCAACAGTGGCACTTCATCGTTTTGAAAGATGCCGACAAACGTAAGCAGATGGGTGAGTTGTACCATGAGGCCTGGTGGGCCAAACGCAAGGACCAGGGAATCATGGGGCCTGAAGACATTCCTCCCGGCAAGAACTCCCAGCGTTCAGCGATGCGGCTGGCCAATGAGTTCGGTGATGCACCTGTGATGGTCTTTATCTGCGCTTTAGCCAAGGGGGGCGCTAACGGCATAATACCTTCATCTCAGAACCTGCTGCTTGCTGCCAGGGCCCACGGTATCGGCGGCACTATAGCCACCCTGCACGAAGTGGTGGACCAGCGCGTCAAGAAACTGCTAAACATTCCGGAAACCGCTGAGATAGTTTATTGCATGCCTTTAGGCTATCCGCGGGGCGAGTTTGGTTCGGTTAGCCGTAAACCTTTAGAAGAGGTATGTGGCATCGACAGTTGGGATGTTCCTTATAAATAACCGCCATTAAAGGCCGGAGGAAGTAGATGGCGGTTCGAACCGGCAAACAGTTCTTGGAAGGTCTAAGGGACGGTCGGGAGGTCTGGTTAGAGGGTGAGCGATTGGTAGATGTCACCACACACGCCAAAACTGCCCGCATGGCAAAAACGCTAGCCGACATCTACGATCTCCAACATACACCGGAGTACCACGACAATATGACTTTCGAGTCGCCAAGTAGTGGAGACCCGGTGGCTCTGTCCTACTTGGTTCCCGAAACTCAAAAAGACCTTATGCGCCGCCGGGGCGCCCTCGAGATCGTTGCTCAGTCTTGCCACGGCATGTTGGGGCGCACCCCGGATTATGTGAACATCCAGGTAACCGCATCCCGCCAGTTAGCCCATCTCTACGGGCTGAAAGATCAGCGGTATGCAGACAACCTCCGGAACTACCACGAGTTTGTGCGAGAACATGACCTGTGCCTTACCCATGCCTTTGGTCACCCTCAGGTCAATCGTTCATTGAGTTTGGCCGAACAGATTGAGCCGTACACTGCGGTGGGTGTTGTTGACCGTACCAACGAGGGAGTCATCGTAAGGGGCGCTAAGCAATTGGCTACATTAGCGCCGTTCTCCGACGAGATATTCGCTCCCGTCTACCGGCCTCTGCGCCCAGATAACGAAGAAGACCGCAAGCACTGCATCGGGTTTGCAATTCCTGTGGCAACTCCCGGTCTCAGGTTCCTTTGTCGCCCCAGCCATGACATGGGTCGGCCGTTGGCGGACTATCCGCTATCGGGCCAGTACGATGAGATGGACGCTCTTGCCATTTTCGATGACGTGCTGATTCCCTGGGAGCGAGTGTTCATTTACGACGACGTTGAATTAGCCAACATGACGGTCCAGAAGGTTACTTTGTGGCGGCAATACATGCAGCAGGTGGCGGTCAAGAATATAGCCAAACTGGAGTTTATCTTAGGCATCGTTCATGGCATCACCAATGCCATTGGCATCGGGCAGTACGCGCATGTACAGGAAAAGAACTCAGAGGTTATCGATATTCTGGAAACGGTTCGTGCCTATATGAGGGCGGCAGAAGCTGACGCCGCGCCGTACGAAGGTGAAGGATTGTGGCCTGCTGCCGAGCCGTGGATTGCGATGCGGCATTGGTATCCGGATGCCTACGCTAGAGTGGCGGCTATAGTGGAACAATTGGCTGCTGGTGGGTTGATGCTCACCCCGACGGAAAAGGATATGCTGGGGCCTCTGGCTGGAGATATCGACAAGTTCTACCAAGGAACATCCATCAACGCCAAGAAACGAGTTCAGTTGTTCAGGCTGGCCTGGGACCTGATCGGCACCCAGTTTGGTTCTCGCCAAACACTATACGAGCGTTTCTTTAATGGGGATGTGGTGCAACTCCGCCAACGCCGCTACGCTACTTATGACTATTCCCGCGCCGACGAGTCGCTGGAGTTGTTCATGCAGGAATTAGAGAACCGTTAGCCGGCAAACAGATCCTTTACCTTTGTCAGAAAGGAGCGCTTGCCGCCGCTTTCCAGGAACTTGGTCCACGACGTTTCGGCAGAGTCAGTGCGCTTTAGGTCTTGGACTCGTTGTCTCATGACCTCCAGGACCTGCTTCTCTTCACCTGCGTCCAGCCAGTAACCATGTTCGTGCTTGCAATGGTCTATAGGCAGGTTGTTAGCCCGGTAATTGAAGGTCTCCATCTGCTCGTTGCAGTGTGGACATGAGATGTCGCTCTCTCGGCGGGCATATTCGATCATCCCCTTTCGGGTGTCGTCGTCCATTGAATGGTCTTCCAGTTGGTCTAGCTCATGGAAGTCCAGCCACAGACCTTTACATTCGGGGCAATGATCGACGTCAATATCTTTGAATTTCTTTTCGTCCAGAGGTATGTCACAACGTGGGCAGTTCAATCAGGTTCCTCGCTAAATCGTCAGGCGGATTCAAGACATGTTTGGTCAGGATAGCACAGCTATATTCGGCGGTTAAACCATGCTATTAAAATACGTCGTGACCGAAGATTTGGATGAGCTAGTCTAGCTGCCAATGAACTTGGGTGCACGCTTCTCTAAGAATGCCTGCACGGCTTCGGTCTGGTCGGCAGTCCCGCGGGTTGCGTCGTTAGCTTGATGCTCGGTCTCAATGACCTTGTTTAGATCCGGATAATGGCTGTTCAACAGCGACTTGGTTGCCTTCACGGCCAGTGGTGGGTTGGCGGCTATCTCTTGGGCCAACTCCTCTACTTTGCCCATCAATTCATCTGCTGGTAATACGTCGTTGACTAACCCTTTGGTTAGTGCCCATTGGGCGTCGTAAACCCTCCCGGTGTAGGCCATCTCGGCTGCGATCCCCGGCCCTGCCAATGCTCCGAGTATCTCAGATACTCCTGCGTCCGGAACGAGAGAACGCTTCACGAAGACAGAAGTGAACCTGGCCGCGTCTGCAGCAAGTCTGATATCGCAGGATAATGCGATTCCGAGTCCTGCTCCAGCGGCCACGCCGTTAATTGCCGCGATCACCGGCTGGGGGATCTCACGGATGCGGGGCGCAAGGCGCATGATTATAGATGGACCCGGATCTGGCTTATTTGGGTCTCTGTTTCCACCTTGGGCCATGCGGGTAGGCATCTCCCCTACATCGGCGCCTGAGCAGAACCCTCGGCCAGCGCCTGTTAAGACGACTACCCTGATATCTGGGAACTCGCCAGCCAACGTGTCCAGGGAATCGTGTAATTCCTGCGTCATCTGATGGTTGAGTGCGTTCAGCCGGTCGGGGCGCTGCAAGGTGATCACAGCGATGTGGCCGTGGCGCTCCAAAGCTATGTGCTGGGGTTCAGTGGTGGTGATGGCCATGTTGGTGTCCTTCGGTACGACCCATTAGCTGGTCTCTGGCGATCTGAGAGCCTCGGAACAAAGCGGAAAGCTTGGCCCGGGCCGTAGACTGGCTTAGCAGGGTCAATCCGCAATCTGGAGCGGCCTGGATCTTCTCCGGATCATGGTGTTCGGCTGCGGCCAATAGCCTAAGCGCTACCAGCTCGGCATTCTCAACCTCAGGATTGGAGTTGTCTATGCAGCCGAATAGCACCGTCTTAGAAGGGCAGACCTGTAATAGTGCAGGATCTAACTGCGGGGCTTCGAACTCCAGGGCCAACTGGTCGATCTTGGAACGGTCCAGTTCGGCCAATATCTGCGGATAGCTGGGTTTGATAGGACGCTCCACTCCGGGCATGGCGTAACTGTAGCAGATGTGAACGGCGCTCTTCGCGCGCAGCCCGTCAGCGCAGCGATCCAGAGCCTCGATTCCCCACTCAGCGACCTTTTCAGGGTATCTGCTGAACACCGGCTCGTCGAACTGAATCACTGCAGGTCCCAGAGCATCCAAGGCCTTCGCTTCCTGGCTGATGGCGTCGGCTACCGCCAACGCAAACGTCCGTTCATCCTCGTAGTAAGCATCAAATGTGGAATCGACTACAGTCATAGGGCCAGGCAGGGTCACTTTGACAGGAGAGGTGGTGTTGGTCAATAGGAAACGGAGGTCGTCAACCGCAATTGGACCCGCCCATTTTACCGGCCCCGTACAGCGTCCGACTTGGGCCAGGCGGCGACCGTCGCGGATCCATTTCTCCTCTAGAGTGTCATAGTCGAATCCGCCTAGTTGGGAGGTGATATGAGTAAGGTAAGATTTACGGCGTTGTTCGCCGTCGCTGATGATTCGGACGCCTGCAGTCTCTTGGTCGTAGATGGCTAACCGGACTGCGTCGTTCTGCGCTTCCAGCAGGTCTTGGCCGGACAACAGCCAGTCGGCGCCAGCGCCGTGGTGGTCAGATCCTTTGGCGTCAAGTGATGATTGCCGGTAAAGCCAAGGAGGCTTGGGCATGCTGCCGACCACGGTAGTTTCGAAGGGCTCAGCCATTAGGCCATGACCCTACGGAAAAAGTCCAAGGCATTGCCCCCTACGATCTTCTTGACGTCGGCGTCTGAATACCCTCGGCGGATCAGCCCTCGAATGATGTTTTTTCCGTCAGCCGGGGATTCCAGACCGTTCAGGTAGGGGGCAGGAAGTTCGTCGAGGTTCCTTCCCAGCATGTAGTGCTGGAAGATCACGTGGTCACCGATGACGGTATCTGTGCCGATGCCAACATGGTCGATGCCGATCAACTTCACCATGTAATCGTAATGGTCTAGTACGCACTCGATATCCTGCTCAGGGTCGTCGCTGAGGGCGTTTGGAACGGCGGTGATGCAAACCAGCCCGCCTTTGGCGGCGCAGGTTTTTAGTTCCTCATCCTTCCGGGTGCGCCTGGTGGGCCGCAGAGCGTAGGCAGCATTGTGACTGAAAACCACTGGGGTTTTGGAGAATTCTATGGCATCCATCACGGTAGGTGTTGATGCGTGAGATAGGTCTATGGCCATGCCGATATCGTTCATGCGGTGGATGACTTCGATCCCGAACTCACTAAGGCCACCGGGGTTCCGTTCATACATGCCATCGCCGATGTAGTTCTTTCGGTTGTAGGTAATGCCCGCAAGCCTTACACCTAAAGAATGGAGCTGGTCCAACCTATCTATTCGGCTTCCGATAGGTAGATGTTCCAAGGTGGGCATGAACCCTACCTTTTTAGCCTGCTTCGCTGCCAGAATCTCGTCGGCATTGCCCACCCGCACCACGTTCTCCTGTGCCTGAACATCGGCTAACATCATGCCTACTTCGCTCGCAACATCTTCGTACTCGACGAATGACATCTCCGTGGCATTCTGTAGAGCTCCGAACACGTTGGCAGTGGTTACAGTAGACCAGCCGCCGTGGGCAACTGCCTCGAAGCCCCAGGAATACCGGTTAGTGCGGAGAAAGTCGATTAACCGGTCCATCGCTTCTGGTAATACGAAAGGATGTTGATGGACGTCGATCATGCACGCTTCATCGGCTAGGCCTTCAAACCGAACCTGCTCTTCGGCGTTCAGGGGAACGATGGCAGAGGGTACCCGGCCAATCTCTTTAGACATAGGAAAGTCACTGATGCTGACCATATTTCCTCTTTCTATCCAACGCTCTGGAAAGTGATCAAAAGTGTAATTTAGGCCCGTTCCAGAGTCAACGGTGATGCGCTAGTTAACTGAGATGGCTGCTCCGGCGCCCTTGGTCTGTTCATTGACGAGGAACGACGCGCTGTCCTTTCCCCTAGATGTCTCTAAGTCGGCGTCGAAACGCTGTCCACCGATGGTACCAATGAGTTCGTAGCGCTGCTCGGTATGGAGCCGGCCCTCATATTCAGAGCTCTTGACGTTCCGCTCTGTTTCTCCCGCCAGGTACATCTCCACTGCCTGAACCATCAATTCCTGGGATTCCTCTTGTCCCAAATATGATGAAGCTTTCAGAAATACGTAACCCCAACGGATCCCATTGTGTTCCAACATGTTTGCCTGGAAACTCCTAATATTCTTTAGTTAACGGGCTTTTGGCCACTCATGCTTATCTGCAGCACGGTTGCTGATAACAACGTTACTATCAGGCAGAAAAATCCTACTGTAGAGAAGCCACCTAAGGCAAGGACTGCCCCCCCCAAGGCCGCGCCTCCAACCCCACCCAACTGGTTGCTAGCCCCTAACATTCCCACGGCGGTGGCTTGGGAACTCCCTGATATTTCGGCACTAATTGCCAAAAACGTGGGCCAACCGATGCTTATAAAAGTAACACCCACGAGCGCCACGCCCACTGCCCCCCAGACGCTTATATCGACGGAGAAGAACAGCAACGCTGCCAGACCGCCGACGAGTGAGCACCCGGCCATCATCTGAGCGCGCAGTTTCATCGCCGCCACGGAACCTGCCATGGTGCTTCCAATCACTACTCCAACCCCGACTATCGCCAAGGGGATCGCAGTATCGCCAACCCTCAGTCCATGTTCGCTGATTAGATAGGCGGGAAGGTAACCGGACGTAGCGTAAAAAGCCATACGCTGGAAAAAATTAGCGGTCCATGCTGACCGGAACAAGCTGATGCTGGCCATCTGTTTGTAGCGGCTGATGAAGGAAAAATTCTGCGCTCCTGACCTTGGGATCTTAGGGTACCAAAGCCAATGAAGCGTTGAAGAGATCAAGAGTAGCGATCCGATCACCAAGAATGGAACCCGCCATCCGCCGCCGCTGGCCATAAGGGCGACGAGTGGCACGCCAATCACACCCGACAAAGATGCAACTGCCATCAAACGCCCAAACGCCTGGGCTCGGCGTGCCGGAGTCAGCACATCAGACACTGCCGCCATGCTGTTGGGTGGAATCATGCCGCCAGAGAGTCCTGTTACAACTCTTAAGGCGAGCAATACTCCAAAATTGGGAGCGAAACTCGATGCCAATACACTGATACCCAACAGACCAAGCCCTGCCACGGCAACCGGGCGCCTTCCAAACGAATCAGAGATCGGACCCACTGATATAACGGAGATGGCCCAGGCAGCGAAGGTCGCGGCGGCCAATTGCCCGGCAGCAGCAACAGATATGTCGAACTCGTCTGATATATCAACCAAGAGTGGAGCCAACATGAGCTGCACACTCTGGGTTAAGAACATCGCCCCACCAGTGATTGTCAGGAACCTGACTTGCCATACACCAGAAGAGTTGGTTATTTGTGCCAATCGAGACCGACCGGAGAGTTAGCTGAAGTCGAGCTTGGAATCGATGTCAGCCGTTTAAGACGATTCATCGCTTAGAAGTTTAGCACCCGCGTTTATTTAACGGGACAGGCCTGAGGTTAGTCTAATCCGTTAGCACGAAGAAGAGGTACTCGAACGGAGAACCGGTCATTCCCAAATCAAAATGAGATGAGCCCGACAGACTTGGGTTGAATCCGCTGGTGTGTGGGTGGTGGAGCTGCGGGGACTCGAACCCCGTACCTCTTCAATGCCATTGAAGCGCTCTCCCAGATGAGCTACAGCCCCACACGAGTCGGTAACGTTCAGCCGTCAGGCTGCTCGTTCGCCGCGGTACAGCATAGCAAAACAGACTTGTAGGTACAATGACCTACAGGTTTTAACCTAACTCTTAACGGAGTATTTGACGACGCGGCGGCCTTTGCCCCAATCGCCGGGTGTGACCACGTAGACGTCTTTGTGGGAGTCTACCCAGATACCATGGCAAGACCTGTAGCGCTCTTCGCCCCACTGGGCCAGACGCTCTCCGTCATGGTTCAGTACGCTGACCATCCCGCCGTTATGCTCTGGTATATAGACGATATCGTCCTCGTCGATGTACATCAGGGCCGGGCCGATCAGTTTTGTAGGCCAGGTCTTGATATGGTTTCCATCTTGAGTGAACACCTGGATACGGTCGTTCTCTCTGTCCGAGACCAGTACCTGTCCCTGTTTGTCGATCCAAACGCCGTGGGGCAGGTTGAACTGACCGTCGGCAGAGCCGGGATCGCCCCATGACATGATGTGTTCGCCACTGGAAGTGAACTTATGAACCCGGGCATTAGCATAGCCGTCGGCAATGAATATCTCGCCTTCGTCGTTGACCGCGATGCCAGCTGGCATGTTGAAGGGACCGCCGCTGTGGGTAACGCTGGACCAGGTAGTGGAACTGTAGTCATCAAACGCGACTCCAGTGTCGGAACGGAAGCCTTCCTCACCGATAGTCATCAGAAGCTCGCCCTCGGTGGTGAACTTGAATATCTGGTGTTTATTGCGGTCTACCAACCAAACATTGTCATCTTTGTCCAGATATATGGCATGGGCGAAGGAGATGAGTCCAGCACCCCATGACGAAATGAAATTCCCATCTTTGTCAAATATACAGACTGGATGCTCAGAATCGCGGTTGAAGCAGTAGACACGGTCTTTCGAATCGCCGTATACGGCAGCCGCTGGCATCTCCCAACCTTCGGGCAGTTTGGCCCAATCTTCGTCTACTTCATAGGTGTATCTGCCGGACCCTACGGTACCTGTTGCTGCCATGATCTTTCTCCTTGTAGTAGCTGGCTCAGAACGGGCTGATGCCCGGGGTTTTGACCCTGAAGCTATAAAGGGACACACCAGGAGTTGTGTACACGGTGCGGAAATCCGAATCGCCAAAAGCAATGTTCCTGGGAACCTCCGGCCCTCTTATAACGCCCAGGTGAGCTCCTTCGGGTTCAAACACCCAGATGCCGCCGGAACCGGTGCAGAAAATACGGCCCAAGGTATCAACTTTCATGCCATCGGGCACGCCTTCCTCCGCGGAAGCCATACTGGCGAACACTCGGTTATTGGTCAGTGTGCCGTCGGCCGCCACGTCGAAAGCCCTGATCTTTCGGTGTTCGCAGACCACTCCTTTTTCTGCCTCTTCGAAACAAACTTGACTTTCCCGGCTGATGGCCACGTAGAGGACTGATTCATCAGGCGAGAATGCCAGGCCATTTGGGTACTCACAACCGTTTGTTGCGACAGATATCTCGCCGTCGGGAGTGATTTTAAACACACCAGCAAAGTCGTATTCCCGTTCGGATTCGGGCACGCGTAACGACGGGTCTGTGAAGTATATCGTACCGTCCGAACGACAGATCACGTCATTCGGTTTGTGAAAACGTTTGCCCTCCCAGCGCTCGGCGATGGTCGTCACAGTGCCGTCAAGGTCCATGCGCGTTACGCGTCGGTGGTCGGCTCCTTCACACATTAGCAAACCGCCTTGGCGGTCGAAGCTACATCCGTTTCCCTCGCCGGTACCCTCTCGGACCACGCTTACCCCAGAAGTAGAAGACCAGCGTTGTAATCGA
>CAJWGH010000023.1 GCA_913031095.1 uncultured Chloroflexota bacterium
AGGTGAACTTTAAAATTAAGAAACCGAGAAACTGGTCCGGGACATCTAAGGGGTCAAAAGGGGTAGGGTGATGGGTGAACCTACTTGGACCCGGGAAAAACTTCAACGGCTGGTACAACGAGAGATTGGAGATTACCAACTGATCGTGGTCTCCAACCGCCAGCCCTATGTGCACGAAATCGTCGAGGGCGAGCTTAGTTATACCTCTACAGCTGGCGGACTCGTCACGGCAATTGACCCGCTGATGCAAGAATGCGGCGGCACTTGGGTCGCTTTCGGCGGCGGCAAGGGTGACCATTTTGCCGTAGATAAGAATAACCGCATCCAGGTACCTCCGGATGACCCTTCCTACACGCTGCGGCTGGTTTGGCTGACTGAGCAAGAAGAACAGGGGTATTACGCCGGATTCTCTAATGAAGGCCTTTGGCCGCTGTGCCACAACACTTTCATCGAACCAACCTTCCAGACATCTGATTGGGAGACCTATAAAGCGGTCAACAACGTCTTCGCTAAGCAAGTCTTGGATGAGATTGATGGCCGCCCTGCTGTAGTATTTACTCAGGACTACCACCTAGCTCTACTTCCTCGTTTGCTGCGGGAAGTTGACCCAGACGTCATCACCGCTCAGTTCTGGCACATCCCCTGGCCCACCTACGATATATACCGTATCTGTCCTTGGGGTGACGAACTGATAGACGGGCTTCTGGGCAACGATTTGCTCGGCTTTCATATCGGCGATCACTGTGACAACTTCATGGAGGCTGCGGCCCGGTCATTGGGTTCCCAGGTCCATGGCGAGTACAACTTGGTATACCAACGAAAAGAACCAACCCTGGTGCGCCCATTCCCTATCAGCGTCGATTTCGAGCAGATTAACCTGGACTCCCAAAGCCCTGAAGTAACCGATGAGGTCGACAGGTTGTTGGAGGAGTTTGACCTGGATGGAAAGATAGTTGGTCTCGGCATCGACCGAATCGACTATACCAAGGGCATCCCCCATCGCATACGGGCAATCGGCAGGTTCTTCGAGAAGTACCCCGAATATATCGGTAAAGTGGTGTTCGTCCAGGCAGGCGTGATGAGCCGTGCCAATATCCATGCTTACCAGCAGCTTTCGGGACAGATTGATCACGAATTGGAGAACGTGAGTGGGCGCTTCAGCACCGATGATTGGCAGCCGGTCCTCTACCTACCCGACGACCTTCCTCCCGTAACCCTGGCGGCGTTCCGGCGCATCGCCAGGTTCTGCGTGGTCAGCTCGCTTCACGACGGCATGAACCTGGTGGCCAAAGAATACGTGGCCAGCTGTTTCGATGAAGATGGCGTGTTGATATTGAGCCCTTTTACAGGCGCAGCCCACGAGCTGACTGACTCACTGATAGTGAACCCTTACGCAACTGAGGAGTTCGCGGAGGCTATCTATGATGCCGTGGAGATGCCCTTAAGCGAGCGTCAAGAACGGATGGAGAAGATGCGGCGCGTTGTTGAAGAGAATAATATCTACATGTGGGCGGCCCGGACCTTTGTAGATATGATGCAGAGCGCTCGCCGCTCTCGACGTCCGATTCGCAACGTTTAGTCCGGTTTCATTCATGCCCCATCTGTTGAACATCTGGTCCGTGGTTCTCCGCCAACTTTTGAGTTCTCCACGGGTGTTGCTGCTTTTAGACTACGATGGCACGCTTACACCTATAGTGGCGCGCCCTGAGATAGCTATATTGCCTGATGAAGCGCGCCGGAGCCTGGAGGAGTTGGTAGAGAACGAGCGGTTCGTAGTGGGTGTGGTTAGCGGGCGAGAACTGGCCGAGTTGGAAGGATTAGTCGCCATACCCGGATTGATCTATGCAGGCAACCACGGCTTGGAGATGAGGGGTTTGGGAATGGATTTTGTCCATCCCGAAGCCCTCGGATTTATCGAGCTGCTGACGGAGATTGCCGGTGTGCTGGAGCGAGAACTGAAGGACGTTCCTAAAGTATTGGTTCACGACAAAAAGCTGACCCTGTCAGTCCATTTGAGGAATGTCCTGGACTCATATGTTAGGAAAGTAGACCGCACGGTTACGTCTGTGGTTGAAGCTTACGCATCTGACGGCCAGGTCAAGATTACCCGGGGCAAGAAAGTGCTTGAAGTCAGGCCCAACATCAGCTGGGGGAAAGGTGAGGCCATCGAGAAGATACGCCAGGATTGTGGTGATAGCCCGGTCCCGATGTTCTTCGGAGATGATCAGACTGACGAAGACGGTTTTGCTGTGGTCCAAAACGCAAACGGAATCGCGGTCTACATCGGGCCGCCACGGCAAGAGACCAAGGCATTGCACCAGTTGGAATCGCCTGCGGAAGTTGCCCAAGTGCTCGCTTTATTAGCGGGGTCAGACGCCTAGGTCAGACCGTCCTGCTCCACTCGAATTATCTTGTCTAGACGACGCTGGAACCGGGGTTCCGGGATGAAGCACGCCCCCAAAAATGCCTGGAGAACGGCCTTGGTTAGTTCGATGCCGATAATCCGGCCACCAACGCAAATCACGTTCATGTCGTCGTGTTCCACTCCCTGCCTAGCCGAGTAGGTGTCGTGGCAAAGACATGCCCGGATGCCTTTAACCTTGTTAGCCGTGATACACGCGCCGACTCCGCTCCCGCAAACCACTATGCCTCGTTCTGCCTCCCCTGTGGACACTGAGCCGGCCACTGCAACAGCAAAGTCTGGGTAATCATCGTCGGGATCTAGATCATGGGCGCCTAAGTCGGTGACCTGGTGTCCTTCCGACTCCAGCCAACTGACAATCTCACCCTTCAATGCATAACCGGCATGGTCGCCTGCGACCGCGACTCTCATAAAAATCACTCCATCCGGGCAATTAATTCAGCATACTCACTGGGCCAATCAGGTGCAAGACCGGGTGAGATTTCGCCTGCCATGTAGTGCTCGCAAAACTATTGTTGCCTGTATCAAGACTCTGATAAAGCGGAGTCCCAAGTATTGGGCTCCCACGGCCAGAATCGTTCCCAACAGTCTTGGATCATGCTAGAATGCGCTGGCTTCAGATGGCTGATTTGTATCGCCTGACGTAGCTCCCGTACAGGCTTTTAAGCTTGCATTTCGTTGGCGTTTTGATGATCAAAGCGGTCTCCTTTGACTTCTACAATACCCTGGTTCACTTCTGGCCTCCTTTAGAGGAGATACAGCAAGCTGCCTGTCACGAACTTGGACTGACCGTTAGTGAAGAGGCAATCACTCACGGTTACGCCGTCGCAGATGTCTTGTTCAACCGGGAGAATGAAGACCGCCCACTTTCTCAGCGCACTGATGAAGAACGCCTGGAGTTTTTCAGCCGTTACGAACAGCTGATTCTGGAGACTGCCGGAATCTCCGTGTCGATGGATCTTGCCAAAAGTGTCTGGAAGATGGCGATGGCCGTGCCTAAAGATTTTGTGCCGTTCGATGACGCTGTTCCCACGCTGGAGAAACTGAGGAAAGCGGGCTACAAAGTTGGAATCATCACCAACCTTCGCCGTGATCTTGACGAACTTTGTCAGCAGGTCGGACTAACGCCCTACTTGGATTTCGCGGTGGGCTCGCAGGAAGTGGGCATCGAGAAACCTCACCCGCCTATCTTTATGGCTGCGTTGAACAAGTTGAACACCGCCCCCGAAGAATGCCTCCATGTAGGGGATCAGGTCCGATCAGACGTCTTCGGCGCACAAGGTGTGGGTATGAAGGCCGTTCTAATCGACCGGAGCGGATTTGGAGCGGACGGAGCGGATTGTGTGACCATATCCAGCCTTTCTGAGCTGTGTGATCTTGTGGAAGGCCTAGCCTAACTTCACGGATCGTTCTTCTGTGGTCGGCATCCATCGTTGGTGATATCCTGTTATCCAGTCATCTCAGTTGAGCGGCGTTTGCCGCCGTAATCAGGAGGCCCCGATGGCAGAACATATTCAGACCCCCAAGCGGGATAATGAGGCGGTTCGCGTAGCGGTTTGGTACGACTATATTTGACCTTGGTGCTACGTCGGCCTGGAGCGGGTCGACAAATTGGCCAATGAGTATGAGATATCCGTCGAGGGCCGTGCTTACCTTTTGCGTCCCGACACTCCCAAAGAAGGGGCAGAGCGGCCGCAACGGCCCGGCGAGACTACCGATGAATTGTCAGAACCCCTGAGGGGCCAGGCTAAGGACGCTGGTCTAATCATGAAACCCCCAGGCCGGACTCCCAATACCCTCTATGCCTTGGAGGCTACCGAATACGCCCAACAACACGGCAAGTTCTTGGAGTTTCACCACGCCGCGTACAAAGCGTTCTGGGAGGACCGCCAGGATTTGGGTGAATTGCAAGTGTTGCACAAGGTAGCCCATGAAGTTGGCCTTAATGCCGATGAGATGGTCAAGAGTTTGGAAGATAAGACCTATGCCGAGGCTGTAATGAGCCAGTACCAGGAAGCGCTCCAGTATGGCATTAGCGGCATCCCCACATTCTTAGTGGGTAATCTGCTTTTCACTGGTGCCCAACCGTACAATATTTTCAAATCCGCCATGGAGCGTTTCCTAACCGAAGGAGTTTCCTCTGAAGCCGATGGGGAAGGTTAATCAGGCAGAGTACAGTCCAATCGAAGTAATGGGTACCAACAGAAAAGGCCCGCTTGATAGCGGGCCTTTTCTATTTCCTCGGGATTCGAGCTAATCGTCGGCAGGGACCGGCGCGAAAGATGCCCCGTGCTCCAAAGTGTCGCCTTCGTCATCTATAGGCAGTCCGTAGTTCACTGCGTAGAGCCGGGCGTAGGTTCCGCCTTTCTTGGCTAGCAACTCTTCGTGATTGCCCATCTCTACCAGCTTGCCTTGGTCTAAGACAACTATGTTGTCGGCGTTTCGGATCGTGGAAAGGCGATGGGCAATGACTATGGAAGTCCGGCCGTTTAACACCTTCTGTAAAGCCTGCTGTATCAGCACCTCGGTGTGTGTGTCGATGTTGGCGGTGGCTTCGTCCAGGATGATGACCCTGGGGTTGCCCACCACTGCTCGAGCGAAGCTCAGTAGTTGCCGCTGTCCGACGCTGAGGTTGATTCCGCGTTCGGCCAAGACAGTTCGGTAACCATTCTCAAGGTTCATGATGAAATCATGTGCCCCCACGGTCCGAGCTGCAGTAACCACGTCTTCCTCGGAGATGTCTTTGTTGCTGTAGCGGATGTTGTCCGCGACTGTTCCGGAGAACAAGTAAGGTTCCTGCAGCACCATACTCATTTGGCCGACCAAAGAATTCCGGGTTACGTCCCTTATGTCGTGGCCGTCTATGGTGATGCGTCCATTAGTAACATCGGCAAAGCGGTGGATCAAGGTGACGAGGGTGCTCTTACCTGCTCCGGTTGAACCCACCAACGCCACGTTCTCGCCAGGCTTTATGTGCAGGTTGATTTCTTTTAGAACCTTAACGTCTTTCACGTACTGGAAGTTGACGTCCTCAAATTTTATCTCACCATTTATTTCAGGCAGTTCGATGGCGTCGGATTTGTCCATCACCTCGGGTTTCAAGTCCAATACTTCAAAGATGCGCACTCCTGCAGCCATGGCCCGCTGCAATTGGCTGTACTGCATGGTCAGGTGGCGAACGGGCTCAAAGAATCGTTGAATCCAGAGGGCGAAAGCCAGCAGGACGGCCCACTCAAGATCGTCACCTTTGACCATGATGCCGCCGACTAGGACTACCCCGAACCCCATGCCGATTCCCATCAGGGATTCGACGAATGGCTGGAGCGTTCCCGAGTAACGGCTGGCTTCCAGATTGGCGTTCAAGTGCTCTGTGTTGAGGTCATCGAAGTGCTTCATGTTGGCTTCCTGTCTGTTGAAGCTCTCGACTACACGGACTCCGGTGATGTTCTGGTTATACTCGCCGTTCACCATTGCGATTGCCCGACGGATGCGCATGAATGAGTGCCTGGCAAATTTCTGCCAGTAACCCAGAACAAAGAAGAGAACGGGCAGGATACTCATGCTGACTAGGGCCAATTGCCAGTCTA
This sequence comes from uncultured Chloroflexota bacterium, assembly GCA_913031095.1. The sequence goes on from CAJWGH010000023.1 coordinate 6,010, forward strand.
TGAACAGCATAAAGGCGATGATACCCACCAGACTAAGAAGGTCGGAAAAGCTTTGGACGATTAGTTCGAAGGTCTCTTGCAGTTGCAGGACATCACTCTGGCTCCGCGACATTATTCGGCCCACTGGTGTGCGGTGGAAGAACGAAGGGGAGAGCTCCTGTAGGTGGTTGAACATACCGGTCCGAAGGGAATAAAGGATTCCCTGTCCCACTTTAGGCATGTAGATGAATTGGACGAAGTTTGCTCCGAAGTGCAAGATGGTTACGCCTAAGAAGACCAGACCAATGATGTGCAACCGTGGAACATTTTCCGGCTCCACGGCCCAGGTGATGCCCATCATCATTAGCCAGGGGACAGCAACGTTGCCAACGGTATAGAGCAGGACCGCGACCATCGCGATGATGGCGTGCCGCTTGTAAGGCCAGATGTAAGTCATCAACCGAGTGACAACTTTGTGGTCGTAGGCCGCACCGGCGATATTATCGTCGCTCAAGTTGTCCATGTTGGCGACGTTCATGCCATGGGCGCCCATGCCCCGCATGCCGCCCATCATGCCACCGACTCCCCCTCCTGGTCCTGCCGCTCTCATCAGTCGTCATCTCCTGTTTCAGCGGCGATCCGCGAAGTTCCGACGGTATCAATTTCGGGTAGCGAGGCATCCAGCAGCAGCTCTTCCTGCGGTTGCAACTGGAGCTCGTAGATGTCCTGGTATATGCCCTTGGCGGACAGGAGTTCGTCGTGCGACCCCTGTTCAGCGATCAGTCCGTCTTTTAACACGATGATCAGGTCGGCCTCGCGGACGGTGCTCAAGCGGTGGGCGATGACGAACGTGGTGCGGTTCTTCATCACATTCACCATGGCCTGGTGAATCATGCGCTCCGTTTGTACGTCCACACTGGAGGTGGAGTCGTCCAAGATCAGCACCGGAGGATCAATCAGTATGCTACGGGCGATGGACAACCGCTGGCGTTGGCCTCCTGATAGGGTGGAGCCGCGCTCGCCGACCCAGGTGTCATAGCCGTCTTCCAACGAGTCGATGTGGTCGTGGAGTTGCGCTACTTTAGCCGCGCGGATCACGTCTTCTCGGGTGGCGTTTTTTACGCCGTAGGCGATGTTGTCGTGGATGTTGGCGCTGAACAGGAAAACGTCCTGTTGGACGATTCCGACATTGTGGCGCAGAGAGTCCAAGGAGAAATCTCGGATGTCCTGTCCATCGATTGTTATGCGCCCTTCAGAGACATCATAAAAGCGAGGCAAGAGGTTGACTATGGTGCTCTTTCCGCTGCCGGGAGCTCCCAGGATCGCTGTGATCTGGTTGGGTTTGGCGGAGATGCGGATGTGCTGCAAGGACGGCATCCGCCCTTCATAGGCAAAAGAGACGTCTTCGAATTCCACCTTTCCATCGGCCCTTTCCATGACTTTGGCGTTGCGCTTTTCCAATACCGGCGATTCGGCGTCCAGAACTTCGAACAGCCGGCTACCGGACGAGATCGCTCGGGAGAACGAGTTGATTATGAAGGACGACATTCTGATTGGGAAGGTCAACTGGTTGAGATAGAGGATGAACTTGGCCAGCCCTCCAGCACTCAGGTCACCCCTGATAACTTCCCAACCGCCGTACCAGAGGATGAGGCCCATGCCCGAGGTGAAGAAGAAGGTCATCCATGCACTATTCGTGCCCTGGAGCCGCTCGGATTGGAAATATTCTTCTCGGACTTCCTGGGCTTTCTTCGCGAATTTGTCTTTTTCGTAATCCTCAGAACCGAAGGCTTTGACCACGTGGATGCCCACCAGGTTTTCCTGAAGGATGGTCACAGCTTCGCCCATGCGTTCTTGGACCCGCAGCCACATGTTCCGGAGTCGGCCCATTACCATAGAGGAGCGAATCACGATGAAGGGCACGAAAACTAGGCTGATTAGCGTGAGTTCCCAGTTCATAAAGCTCAGGATGAAGAGCAAAGCCACTGTGCGGACCACCACTTCCAACGCCCGTACCAAGCCCATGTTAACGAACCGCCGGATAGCCTCAACGTCGGCTGTCGCCTTGGACATGAGATCGCCAGTGTGTTCTTTGTCGTGGTAGGCGAAGCTCAGATGTTGGAGCTTGTCGTAGAACTGGTTCCGAATAACATAGGAGACTTTCTGGGACAAAGAGTCTGTGCAGTAGGTGCGGGCAAAGTCTAGGAAACCGCGCAGCAAGCTGGCGCCGAGAAGAGCCAGTGCGAACCACATAAGGGTGTTGGTGGCGACCGACTTGGCATCAACTCCGTCCCGGCCAACCGCGACGAGCTTGTCGATGGCCTCGCCAAATATCTGAGGGATAAGCAGAGAGACGCCGACCGCGGCGAAGAAGCTCAGATATGCCAAGATTAGACGAATGCGGAACTGCCACGCAATCTTGGTTATTCGGATGAGGATCTGCATCTATATGTATATGCCTGTACGACCCACCGGAAAAACGATTACTTTGCGTCTGCCGAAAAATAGACAAGCTGTCAATCGAATCTCGTTGCGGAACGGAGATTTGAGCGGTCAAGCATCAGAATCTTTATTCGAATTCACATGGAGACAACACTCGGCTGCAAACCAATCATAAACCTAAATAAGGGGTCCATACAAGCATGTTCAACGCCGGCGAACGACTCTACTGCTGCGTTTGGAAGAACCGCTAGGTGCTCTTCCAAATATCCATAGACCTTGGCGCGCGGTAGGCTATGGCGGAAGTGGAAGGGTTGCCGCTTAACTCAGGGTACTTGTCTTGAATCTCCCTTCGCAGAGTTCCTATCGAAAGTGCTACTGGGTAGTTGGTGCGATGCCCTCAAACGCGGTATAGACGTCAATTGCGGGTGAATCGACTGCCGTTCAATCATTGATGGCCGATTATGTCAGAAGCAATCGTTGTTGGGTCCTAAAGAGATAAAGTCTGACCATGCTCCGAGTCTACATCCGCTCCGGGGCAGTCATGCCCATCAGGTCTAAGGAGCGGTGGAAAACGATCTGAGCCGACTCAACCAGCTTCAAGCGGGCGGATGTCATGGCAACGTCGTCGTCGTTGGATGACACAACCCGGCAATTCTCGTAGAAATTATGGAAAGAGTTGGCCAGTTCGGTGGCGTAGTGAGGCAGATGATGGGGCTCAAGGTTCTCCGCCATTTGATCCACCAGTTCCGGAAACTGGAGCATGGCCCGGATCAGTTCTAATTCAGCAGGGTGGGTCAGCAGGCTGACGTCCCCTTGACTCCAGTCTATGTTCCGCTCCCTGGCTAGACTGAGAATGCTAGTATTCCGGGCGTGGGCGTATTGCACGTAGTAGACCGGGTTTTCGGATGACTCTTTCTTGGCCAGTTCCAGGTCAAACTCCATCTGGGTAGACGGAGTTCTGGCCAAGAAAAAGAACCGACAGGCGTCCGTGCCCACTTCT
>CAJWGH010000024.1 GCA_913031095.1 uncultured Chloroflexota bacterium
TACCCCTGCGTTACACCCAGACATAAATCGTATTCTAATACCGTAGGATTGTATTCGGTGTCCCGAACGATGGATCCTACTCCTATGCTACTCCCGACTTTCCCTGCTTCGATTCCTGATTCCCATCCGAAATCAGACTCTGGGAAGAGCAGAATGTATTATACCCCAAGATAGGAGTGTGGTGGCTGTTTTAAATTGGAAAGCGTGCCAGCGACCTTGAGTTGGAGGAAACGTTACTGATTGGATGCCACTTTGGAAGCAGCTGTGGGACGGCCAGGGTTAGGCAGGGTGAGGCTTGGCAGATTATTTACCAGCCTCTGGTGTTCCTCAGAATGACGGTTTATGCCGGATCGGCAGAATGGAAAAACCGACTAGGCGTGCGGCCAGTAACAATTACTGGCCCAGCATTTCCTGGGTCTTTTCGATGAGAACGTTCTTATTCAGGGCCCCCGTCCATCTGTTGAATATCCGGCCTTCGCGGTCGATGAATATGGTGGTAGGCATGCCCAAGACCTGGTAGTTCCTGATCACGTCTGAGTCTGAAGTGGACCCCGCTGGATAGGTTATGGCCAGGTCGGACAGCAGCTTTTTGGCGTCATCTGTGTTTCCCAAGCCAGTGAACTGTCCTAGGTCAACGCCCAGTAACAAGGCTCGGTCTTGAAAGTCTTCGTTGAATTCCTGCAGGTCCGGCATCTCCGCACGGCAGGGTGGGCACAGTCCTGCCCAGAAATTGAGCACGATGGGTCTTCCGCCGATTAGGCCACTGAGTGTGACTTTCTCTCCCCCGACCACATCTTGGCCCTGAAACATAACTACAGTTAAATCTGGTGCCAAATCTCCCGAGGCGGTGGAGCTGACAAAGTTGCTGTTTGAGTCGTAATTGCTGCAAGCGATTGCTGCCGCCGCCAATATCAGGAGCCAGCGAAGCCTGATGTTTTCCCAGCTGATTCGCCTGCGTCTTACGGAAATGCCCGTCAAATCATCCTCCCTTGCCAATCAAAGCTATTCTCGAGACGGAATCGGCCTCGCACCCAAATAGAAAAATTAGATGTCACATCCGTGTTGTGGGTTTTAGAGATACTTGCGAGATGATCCAGCTACCGGGTTTTCTGACAAGATAGGATTAATCGACGGTTGTGGGGCCAGCCAGTACGGAGAGACTCTCTTGGAAGACCAAGAACCGTTCCAGTACCCGTGTCAGACGGGACAGCCATTCGTCACCCAGTCGCCTGAGCGGCATCTGCATCTGGGTATTGCCGACCTGAACGGACGGCCCCAAAGCGCGTTGGAGGGGCACCTTGGCGCCACCCACTGGTGTGCGCAGAGAAAGTACGATGGCGTCTCTACCTTGGACGATGGACTCCACCCCCACGTCGGCGGCCAGAGCCCGCAGCGAAGCCAAAGTCAGAAGGTTCTCGACCTCATCCGGTAATGGGCCGAACCGGTCCCTTAGCTCATCGCGAATCTCGGGTATGTAATCGGCGTCGGTCATCTTGGCCAGTCGCTGGTAGACTGCCAGACGTGTTGGCAAGTGGTCAACGTAGTCCTCTGGAATGCGGGCATTCATGGGGAGTTCTATGCGGGGCAGTTCATTTGGAATCTCAATGTCATCAGTCGCTCCTCCCTCACCTTCTAACTCCTGCACAGCTTCGTTCAAAAGCTGTGTGTAAAGGTCAAGGCCAACCTCTTGGATATGACCGCTCTGGGACGCTCCCAGAATGTTTCCAGCGCCGCGAATCTCCAGATCCCGCATGGCGATTCGGAAGCCTGCTCCCAGTTCCGATGCCTCCAGGATTGCTTGCAGACGATGTTCGGCTCCCTCCGTGATGCGCCGGCCTCTAGGAGCCAGAAGATAGGCATAGGCCCGGTGCTCGCTCCGCCCCACTCTGCCCCTAAGCTGGTAGAGCTGGGCCAGCCCGAACCGGTCGGCACGTTCCAGGATCAGAGTGTTTACGTTAGGCATGTCTAATCCGGACTCTATGATGGTGGTGCAGACTAGGATGTCAGCTTCGCCGTTTGCGAAGCTCAACATCGCATCTTCCAATTCCGACTCGGCCATCTGGCCGTGGCCTACCATTATTCGGGCTTGGGGCACCATCTTATTAATCTCGGCGGCGGCCTGGTGAATTGTGCGGACGCGGTTGTGTAGATAGAAGACTTGCCCGCCTCGTTCCATCTCTCTCAGGATGGCTTCTTTTATCACATCTTCCGAGTATTCAGAGACAAATGTTTTCACCGGCAGCCGGGCTTCTGGCGCCGAGTCCATGGTGCTCAAGTCGCGGATTCCGGCCAACGCCATGTTCAGTGTGCGAGGAATAGGAGTAGCGCTCAGCGTAAGCACGTCCACCTGTTGACGGAGCTGCTTCAGGCGTTCTTTGTGGCTGACGCCGAACCTCTGTTCCTCGTCCACCACCGCAAGACCGAGGTTCTTGAACTGAACGTCCTTTTGCAGCAGGCGGTGGGTGCCGATGACGATGTCCACGCTGCCGTCTCTCAACCCTTCAATCACCTCTTGCTGTTCTTTGGGAGTGCGGAACCGGCTTAAGACTTCCACCTTGACCGGGAAGGGGCTGAGTCTTTCGCTGAAGGTAGCGTAATGCTGCTGGGCCAGGACAGTGGTCGGGACCAAGATGCCCACCTGCATGCCGTCGTTCACCGACTTGAATGCGGCCCGGAGAGCAATTTCTGTCTTGCCGTAGCCTACATCTCCGCAGATTAGGCGATCCATGGGACGGCTGGTTTCCATATCGACTTTTACTTCGACGATGGCCCTGGCTTGGTCCGGTGTTTCAACGAATGGGAAAGAGTCCTCAAGTTCTTGTTGCCAGACCGTATCCCCTCCGTGTTCGTGGCCCTCGGCCAAAGCTCGGGCGGCGTTTACGCGGAGGAGTTCTTGCGCCATCTCCCGGGTCGCGCCCTTCACCCGACTCTTCACCCGGGCCCATTCCGCCGTGCTCAGGCGTGTGAGTGACGGCGGCTGGTCTTGTGCGCCGACGAATGCAGACACCCGATCCAGGTGATCGGTGGGTACGTAGAGCTTGTCGTTCTCCGCGTACTCGAGAATCAGGTACTCTTTCCCCTCTTCGTCATCGCCGATGTGGGTCGTGCCTGCGAATCTGGCCACACCGTGGTCGATGTGCACAACATGGGCGCCAGGAACAAGGTCGGCCAGAACCACTTCTGGCCCGTGTTCGGCTTTGCGACGCCGGTGATATCGCTGCTCTTTCACCGTGCCGAAGAGTTCGGAGTCGGTCAACAGCACCAGCGTGCTGGCATCTCTATTGACTACAGGCAGGTCGATAGTCCAGCCGTCTCTGAGGGAGCCTGGAAGCAGGCAGACTTGTCCAGGAGCGGGAGGGCTGTCCAAGGATTCGGTCTGCGTAACGCCAACGCCTTCCTGTTCCAATATCTCTGCGATCCTCCGTTGGTGCTGGGTGATTGCCACCACCGCGCAGTTGGCTTCTCGGTGACGTTGAATGTCTGCAGTCAGTTGTTCCAGATTGCCGTAATAAGGCTTGGACGGCTGGAAAATCTTATCCTCGTCATCACTCACCCAGGTCTGAAGCTGCACCTGGCGGACGCCGCTTAATCGATTAGAGAAGGTTTCCCATTCCATATGAGGCGACGGGAAATTGACTGGTAGCTCGCCTCGTTCTTCCCGGGCTTCGCGCATGCGTTCGAAACGCTCTTCCAGCTCCTGCGCCTCGGCTTCCACTCTGCCGTATCGGTCTAGGACCACCCGACCGTTCGCCCCGATATACTCCATCAGATGAGCTTGGTTTACCAGACCGTTGTAGAAAGAGAGAGTCTCAGGGTTGGGCACTGACGTGAGCTGCGACAGTTCATCGGCCATGCGGTCGCGTACATCGTTGCCGCATTTGGCATAGTCCAAACGATCGATTCGGTTTTTCACTGCCTCCTGATGGGCCAGTCCAGGCAATTGCTCTTTTGCGGGAACCAGCCGGACTTCCTCGATGGGGCCGATGGAGCGCTGGGACGCAGGGTCGAAGTTGCGGATGGTGTCGATCTCGTCGTCCCACAATTCGATGCGGGTCGGCCATTCCGCGCCGATGGGGTAGATGTCCAAGATTCCGCCGCGGTGGCTAAAGCTGCCCGGTGCTTCTACAACGGGCGCGTTGCGGTATCCCATGTCCAACCAATGGCCTAAGACGTCGCTGATGCGTATGCGATCGCCTTTCTTCCAGACGCTAAGCTCTCCGCTGGCGGGGAATACCCCGGCCATTAGTTCTGGGGGCAGAGTGTAGAGCAGGGCGGAACCCACCGAGCAGACTACTAGCGGTTGAGTTTCCACTGGAGGGCCTCCGAAGTTGCCCGCTGCAGCCAGAGCCGCCAATGCTGTCAGCCGCTGGTTGCTGGTGTTGGCATCAACCGCCAATCGCTCGAAGGGCAACACCTCTGGCTCTGGAAGATGGTAGATGGGCTGGTCTTCGCCCAGGTATGTGAGCAGTTGGTCGTGTAGGCGGCGGGAATCGTCGGGCCTAGGCGTGATCACCAAGATCGGCCCCTGCTGTCGGTACCATAACGAGGCCAGGAATACCGCGCGGGCACCCTGCCGGAGAGTTACTCCAGACTGGCTATTTCCTCCACCAGCGGCATCAACGTTGCCACGGTACTCAGGATGACGGTCCAGTAATTCCAGAATTCCCTTGAGTGTCATCTAGTGCGCTTCGACTCCAGACCACCTACAGCGAAAACACGCAGAGGTTTAAAATTACACGAGGGAAAAGGGGCTGGTAACGAAGCCAGCCCCTTTCCAACTATTCTATGGCTTCAAAGAAACTGTTACAAGGAGAAATTGAGCATGTTACCAAACTGGGAATCTGGCAGTGCGTGCTATAATATCTGGGGCGTGTAGCGGCTTTGAATCGCTTATTTTCAGCCCGATTTCCTGCCTTCGAGCACCGATAATATGGCCAGAACAAGCCGAAAATATAAGACAGAAGACAGCTCGGAATCCTGCACTCTCCGTTACCGGCGAATCGTTGTCAAAGCCGGGACAGGAGCCCTAACCGGACCTAGCGGTTTAAACTCTGAGGTCATGGCCGATCTGGTTCGCCAGATTTGTCACGTGCGTGACGCCTCAGGTGAAGTTCTGCTGGTGACTTCAGGGGCCATCGCCGCCGGCCGCTCGGCACTAGGGCAAACTCTAGGGGAATTGGAGCACGATATCTCTTCTCGGCAGGTTTTTGCTGCAGTGGGTCAAAGCCGGTTGATGCACACCTACCAAGAGATGTTCGCCGCACATGGCGCTCAGATCGCACAAACCCTACTAACCATAGCCGACCTTTCCAACCGGCAGTCCTATCTGAACGTGGGAAACACCCTTCAACGACTCTTGGAATTACGAGTGCTGCCGGTGGTCAACGAGAACGACGTAGTGGCGGTCGATGAGATTGGTGAGGTCTTCGGTGACAATGACCGCCTCTCAGCGTTGGTAGCTAACCTGATTGATGCCGACCTGATGGTGGTATTGACCGACACCGACGGCTTGTATTCAGCCGACCCGCGCACAAACCCTGACGCCACTCTCATCATGGAGGTCGACCGGGTGGACGCCAGTATTGAAGCATTGGCCGGAGAGGAACTACACTCTTGGGCCAGAGGTGGCATGGCCACAAAATTGGAGGCCGCCAAGCTAGTCACGACATCGGGCATACCCATGGTGATGTGTCACAGCAGGGCTGCAGACGCGGTGGTACGTGCCGCTAAAGGTGAGTCCGTGGGTACCTTCTTCAAACCCGCTAACGGCAAAATGGAAGCGCGTAAGCGCTGGATGCTGAGCGGGATCTCCCAGCGCGGCAAGATCGTGGTGGACACAGGAGCAGTAGGGGCTTTACTGAAAGACCACCGGAGCCTGCTCCCGGCCGGTATCCAGTCTGTGGAAGGTGAATTCAGCCGTGGTGAGTCCATCTATGTGGTGGATGTCCATGGCGTCAAGATAGCTTGCGGTATAGCCAATTACGCCGCCAGCGACATAGGCAAAATACGCGGTTTGCGATCCGATCGCATCGAAGAGACTTTGGGTTACCATTACGGACAAGAAGTGGTGCACCGGAATAACCTCGTGCTTCTTTGATATGACTATCAAGACGGTTCGAGATTTACATGCATTGGGCCAAGCTGCCCAGAAAGCCGCCCGAAAGCTGGCCCGTCTGTCCACCGAGGACAAGAATCAGGTGTTGCTGAACCTAGCTGCGTTACTCCGGTCGGACCATGCAGATGTGCTCGCGGCCAACAAAAGGGACTACCAAGAGGCCAAAGCTGATGGACTGGAAGAGTCCATGTTGGACCGTCTACTCCTGACCAGTGACCGTCTTAACGGCATCGCCGACGAGATTGAGCGGGTGGCGGAACTTCCCGACCCTATAGGCGAGGTTATTGAGACTTCGTCTTTGCCGAATGGGCTAATCACTAGCCGCCGCCGAGTTCCTCTGGGAGTAGTCGGCAGCATCTACGAGTCTCGGCCAAATGTGACTGTCGACATATTCGGTCTCTGCCTAAAGTCCGGCAACGCCTGTATCCTGCGGGGCGGGAAGGAGACAATCCGATCTAATACCGCTCTCCATACCATGCTGCGGAAGGCATTGGGTGACTTCGGTATCACGACCGACGCAGTCCAGTTCGTGAACAACCCTGACCGGGCATTGGTGGATGCCATGCTCAAGATGGACAGCTACATTGACTTGTTGGTGCCCCGGGGCGGGGCGAGCCTTGTAAAGTATGTAGCTGAAAACGCTACCATGCCGGCGGTTACAGGTGGGATAGGCGTATGCCACACCTACGTGGACCGCTCCGCCAACCTCAATATGGCGGTTGAGATCGTCCATAATGCCAAGGTTCGTCGTCCCTCCATCTGCAACGCTCTCGATACCGTCCTGCTTCACTCAGAAGTGGCGGCCGTAGGATTACCGATGATCGCGAAAGAATTGACGGATTCGGGTGTAGAATTGCACTGTGACAACCGTGCCCTGAGCGTACTCGGACCAGAGAGTTCAGAGGCAGCCATTCCGGCCAACGAAGACGACTGGGGCAGAGAGTTCCTTTCACTGACCGCCGCCGTCAAGATTGTGGATTCGTTGGACGACGCGCTGGAGCACATCGAGACCTACGGTTCTGGCCACTCCGAGGCGATTATCACCGAAGACGACGAGGCGGCCACCAGGTTTCTGGATGAAGTGGACGCAGCGGCCGTTTATGTGAATGCGAGCACCCAATTCACCGACGGCGGACAGTTCGGCCTCGGGTCAGAGGTCGGCATCAGTACCCAGAAGTTCCACGCCAGGGGGCCGATGGGCCTCAAAGAACTAACCTCATATAAGTGGGTAATCGTGGGTAAAGGACAGATCAGGCCGTAGCTGGTATGCCCGGGCAACTAGGAGGCCATACGTGGCGGACCTAAAATTCGAACGCGAGGTGCGAACCCCACATTCAGAGGCGTACTTAATAATGGAACACGATCGGCAGGTGGGTCGAGTTGACATCCACTTCACTCCTGAGATGGTTCATGCTGCTGTATCGGTGGACGAGAGTTTGACGCAGGAGACGGTCCAGCAGATCATCGACATCGTGGACGAAGACATCGTCGACTCCGTTGGAATAAACCGTGGGAACTTCGTGGTACACATCTTCCAGGGCCGTGAGACCGGCGTCCTCAGTGACGAGAGCGAGAACGAGTTCAGCGAAGACGGCAGCGACCACTAGCCACTAAGCTTCTCAACTAGAACGTCCACGCTCTGTCTGTCCAACGTCGTTCGCCCCGGTGCTATACTCATCCCTTTATTCAAACTTGCTATGAATTTTATGATGGTTGTACAGATTAGGCTTTGGTAATAGACGCTCACTGCCACATCCTACCGCCCTCTTTCCGTGACCGCAGAGTTGAGTTAACCGGGCGTGACGCCACCTTTGCGTCACTACTGTCCGACCCTAAAGCGGCCATCGCTACCGTGGACGAGCTGTTGAAGGCCATGGACCGCGCCGGTATCGACCGCGCTTTGGTCATGGGTATGGGGTGGACTGACCCTGACGTCGCAACCGAGGCCAACGATTACATCATCCGAGCCGTTGCCGATAACCCTAATCGCCTAAGTGGATTCTGTTCAGTAAACCCCGTCTGGGGAGAGAGGGCTTATACCGAGGCGAAACGGTGCATCTCCGCCGGGTTGTCGGGAATCGGAGAGTTGCACGCGGACACCCAGGGATTTGACATTACCAGCGTTTCGGAGATGGCGCCGATTATGGAACTGACCCGCGCCGATGCCTTGCCGGTTCTGGTCCACGCTTCCGAGCCAGTAGGCCATCAGTACCGCGGCAAGGGCAGAACCACCCCCGAAAAGCTGTACCGTTTTATCCAGAACTTCCCAGGCAACCCAATCATCTGCGCCCACTGGGGCGGCGGGCTACCGTTCTATTCCCTGATGCCCGAGGTCAAGGAATCCCTCAAGCTGGTGTATTTCGACTCTGCAGCCTCGCCCTTTTTGTACCGGTCCGAAGTATTCCCAACCGTAGCAGAGCTCGTTGGATCTGGAAAGGTGCTCTTCGCCAGCGACTACCCATTGATGGACATGTCCCGTCCACTAGACCAAGCTCGGAGCATGGGGCTCACCCCCGAAGCGGAAGGACGATTGCTTTCAGGGAATGCCGCCAAATTGCTGCGCTTGTGACCTCAGCTGACGCGCATCCAGAAGGGTTGGTGACCCTGCCAGACTACCTGAGGGAAGGCCTGGAAATCCTTTTTGTTGGCTTGAACCCTTCCAAGTACTCTGCCGAGATTGGCCATTATTTCGCGAATCCCCGCAATCGCTTCTGGCCGGCTTTCAATCTATCCGGGTTGGTGGATAGACCTGTGACCTACCAAGAAGACGGCACGTTGCTGAACGATGGGATCGGATTCACCGACGTTGCCAAACGTCCCACGCCCATGGGTTCTGGACTCCGAGCAGCCGATTTTCGCCAGGGGGCACCGGTCCTCAAAGACAAGATAATCAGGTTTGCGCCGGGGCTGGCCTGTTTCCTCGGCTTGATGGCCTACAAAGCCTACCTGCAGCACGGCGAAGGCGTGATAGAAAAACCGAAGCTAGGTGAACAGGAGCGAATGATTGGTACTTCTACTGTATTCGTTGCGCCCAATCCGAGTCCCGCCAACGCAAAATATTCCCTGAATGATTTGGCCGAGTGGTACGGCTGGCTTAGGGAGGCCAGCCAGAGGTGACCATACCAGCGGAGGTTAAGATTCGGTCGTTCATAGCCATCCCGATTCCCGATTCGGGAATCCAAGCTTTGGAAGATTCAGTTAGGGGTCTAGAAGCGGAGTTCGGCA
>CAJWGH010000025.1 GCA_913031095.1 uncultured Chloroflexota bacterium
CAGCGTACTCGAGCCTCAGAAATATGGCCCGTTGGTCCAAAGGGTCTCCCTCGGATAGTGACCTATGTCCCAGGGCGGTAGTATCTCTATAACCCTGGATAAACTTCGTTAAAGAGTTCTTGGGACCAGAAGATCCAGACTGCTATACTCCGTGCAACCTCATGGTGGCCATCAAATGATGGATATGAATGTTGTGATGCGCGCGCTCTTCGTTCAGATCAACGCAAATAATACCTACGATCTGACTTGCGAGATCTGTGGCTCCACGATGATTGAGCGTAGCTGCAAGATCAAATGCCCCAACTGCGGATTCACCCGCGATTGCTCAGACCCCTGATGCCGGTCTCCATCCTGGTCCTCTACGACCGCAAGAACTCGGCCATCGAAGACTTGGCGCGGGCTGCTGCCACAGGCGTTGAGATATCCGGGGCCACCGTTTCTCTAAAACGCATCACAGAAGCGTCCCGGGCAGACTTGCTGGCCTCCGATGGCTTGCTGCTGGGTTCTCCTAACTGGAGCGGCATCACCGGATCGCTGAAATCGTGGTTAGACGACCAAGGCGACCTCTGGGAAGACAGGTCTCTGGGCGGAAAACCTGCAGCTGCTTTCACCTCCGGTTCCGGCCAACACTCCGGCCTCGAAATTACCTTGTTGCAGATTATCCACTGGATGCTGGCCTGCGGCATGGTAATAGTCGGACTGCCCTGGGGCGAGCACATGAAGAACTCTGGGTCGTACTACGGGGCTACGGCAGTAGGGCAGGTGACCGACGAAGACCTGGCCCAGGCCAGGGAGCTGGGTGCCCGCCTAGCGTCGGTCGCCACTAACCTATCTGTGAGTTAAACGGGACTAAACACGCCGACCAGATATCTACGTGATCCTTCCGCAAAAGAAGAATGGTCTGCCAAGGTCTAGGGTGGAAGATTCTTAGCCGAACTTCGGCCTTCACAGCGATAACAGTCTTTCAACAAGCGCCAACAATTCAAAAAGAAACTAACTCGCGACGGAGTGTGGCCACCACTCCGGGTAGTTCCGGAGCTTCATATGACGGAAGAACTGAGGTTGTACTTCCACCGCCAGGCGCATGGCGTCCGTCATAGGTTCCCGGATAGAGAAATGGGCTTCGTCTGATGTCCTCAACTTGAAGAGATGGTAGCACTCTCGCAGGTTCATCTTGGTCAGCACTCGCCGGTTATGAGCGTGGGTTACCAGATACTGGGCCGCCACGGGCGACACTTCTCTCACCTTCCAGTAAGCCTCTTCCGCTGGACCCACCGTTTCCTCAAACTCTGATTCCAGGCCTGCCTGGGCCACCACCTTAGGAATCCGGTATCCGTGGGCCACTGTCAACGGCTGGGGCAGGTAAGTCATCATCCGGTGTCGTTTAAACTCCCGGTACGCGCCGTAGTCCATCAGGAACTCAAAGCTGTAGTCCACTACTTCGAACTCTCGCAAAGGAGCGTCGTGAGGGCCCAAGCCGGCAATGCTCTCGTCGATGATTGCCTGCCGAGGCTCAGGGCCCAGGTCTTCGGCACACTTCCAGACCTGGTCGTAGGACAGGTTGGAGTACCGGTAGAGTAGCGCCGCCACCAGTTTTTCTTCGCCCATCCGGTCCCAGTGCACCAAACGGACTTCGGGATCACCATCGCTGGTCGACCTAGGTGGGTCATCGGGAAACCCGGCCCCACGGGCCTGGTCTAGCTGTACACCAGGCGCTTTGGCAAGATACTCAACCCGTTCAGCGTATTTGATCAGTGTTGGCGTAACCAGTTTGCCTTGCTCCCTAACTGCATCGCCCAGAGCTCGCTCTTCCATCACACCGGAAGAAGCCAGCTTAGCGATAGCATGCTCCAGCGTTCTGGCATTAGCCGTTACTCCGACGTTGGTCAAAGTGGCGGCCGGAAGCACCGCCCGGCAGTGGTCGGTTGCTATGCGGCTCAGCCGCCCATTGAATGCAGCGTCCCGCTCCGTTGCGATACGTGGAGTTGTCTCCTTGAGATACTCCATGCAGCCATCAATCAGATTGAAATACCCTTGAAAAAGGGCCTGGCAGGCCGTCTCGTATTCTTTCTTCAGGGCAGAGTAGCCGCCCAACTCCTGAGGAACATAGAAGTAGTCGGCAGGCATCACCTGATAGCGGGATGACTTCTCCGTGTAGGACGCCAGGCGGTTGTCTTCAAGGGCGTCGACTGCAAGCCGGGAAACATTCTCCACCGCGAGGTGCACTACCGCATGCTCAGCAACCGAACTGTGGCCGTAACCGAGCACCCAACGCTCGTGGAAGTCAGCCGCTTTCTCCAGGCTGACCTTCTCGGCTATCTCGTCGAAGGCTTCGGGCCGGCGAGAGGTCATAGCGAACGCGACTGCGATTTGCTCTTCGCTGAGATCATGGGCATCCAGAGGATAGACGCGTCTGGGATAAAGCTGTCCGGTAGCCCCACTGTCCGGTTTCGGCTGGCTCATTTGCGATTGAAACTCCCGCATTGGATTGGCAAAAAAGTTGCTTAGGCCATTTGCTCGGGTTCGGGCGCGACCGTCAAGGGCACCGAATCCCAATGTTATGTCAATTGTGGCTGTCTACCAGGTAATAAACAAGGGTCTGGAATCAATGATTCCAGACCCTTGGTCGTAACTGAAAATTGCACTAAGTCAGAGCACCAAACCCGTCTGGGGTCTGGACCTCGACCAGGTGGGTTTTCCCCGAGGCGATGGCGCTCTCAAGCGCTTTGCCCAGGTCGTTGACGTTGCTAACCTTGGTGCCTTCGAAACCGTAGGAATCGAACAACTTAACGAAGTCAGGGTTCACCAGGTCTGTGGCGAATCGGCGTTCCTCGCCGAAGCGGTCTCCCTGGAAGCCTTTCAGTACTCCCCAAGCGTTGTCGTTGAACATCAATATTACCGGGTGGATGCCGTACTGGGCACAAGTGGCCAGCTCCTGGAAATTGTACTGGAATCCACCATCACCGGTCACGCAGACCACGGGGCTTTGTGGCTTACCTACTTTGGCCCCAATGGCGGCAGGGAAGGCGAACCCAAGCCCCAACCAGCCGTGGGGGTGCATGTAAGTCCTGGGCTCGTATATCTCCAGGCAACGGGTGGCCCGGCTGGCACCAACGGTGGGATCGAGCGAGAAAATGGTATTCCTTGGAGTGACAGACCGCACAGTCTCGAAGACCTTCAACTCGTTACTCCAGGTCTCTTCTAATCTGCTCCTAATATTGTTCTTGATGGACACTATGTCGTCCTCAAATGCCCTGCCTTTATGAACATCCTGGTTGCCGATTGCACTCAGCCACTGCTGAACCACAGCCTGGGAATTGGCGACGATGGGCACGGTGGCGGGGTAATTCTTGCCGATAGCCTCGCCATCCAATAGGACGTGGACTATGTCACCGGGCATTTGTAGCCCGATTCCGGAAGTAGAGCGCTGGGGCATTATGGACCCCAATACGATCGCCAGATCACAGGTGCCCAGCCAGTCTTGGACTGGGTTCTCACCCCAGATGCGTTTGCCCATGATTTGGCCAACTGACTGGGGATGGTCCTCTGGAAACGCTCCCTTCGCACCGTCAGCGGTGACAACCGCCGCGCCCAGTTTCTCAGCCAATTCGACGATCTGCGGCGTGCCGCCCAATTGCTGGACTTCCTCGCCAACCAAGATGACGGGGCGCTTAGCTTTGAGGAGCATCTGCAGGGCTTTCTCGACCTGGTTAGGGTCGCCTTTGGGGATGTCCGGCTGCCGGGCTGTCAGCATCTCCACATCAGCTTCGGTGCCAAGCAGGTCAGTGGGTATCTCCAATTCGATGGGTCTGGGTCTCCGAGTCTGGAACCGGTCAAAGGCCTCAGTGATGTTATCAGGAATAGACTCGACTTGGGGGATAGACGCGTTCCAGTCGGTGACTGCCTCGAACATGCCCAGTTGATCCTTAGTCTCGTGGGTTGCCAGCTTACCGCTGCCGACAAATTCTTGCTCTACGTTGGTAGTGATCTCTAGGATAGGAGAACCGGAGAAATAGGCCTCGCCTATCGCTCCCATAGAGTCGGCCGCTCCGGGGCCGGTGCTGGTTATCAGAATGCCAGGCTTTCCGGTCGACCTGGCGTACCCATCGGCCATAAATCCGCAGCCCAACTCAAGACGGCCTCCCACAAAATTAAGGCTATCATGACTTCCAAAAAGAGAGTCAAACAGGTCAAGGTTGTGGATGGAGATGATTCCAAAAACAGTATCCACATCTTGGGCTTTGAGCGATTCTATAATGGCCTGACCACCGGTTAGTTTTGGCAATGTAATCTCCTTGTTTTGAGCAGTGAACGGTTAACCTGAAACGGCAGGGCGTTCGACCTGGCAAAAACTAAAATCTGAAAGCTTCATATGACTAGGCTGATCGGATTTTCCAGGAGTTTCTTAATCTCCACCAGGAACTGAGCAGCCTCTGATCCGTCCGCCACGCGGTGGTCGGTAGAGAGATTGGCCTTCATGATCTGGGCGATGGCTAGTTCGCCGTTGCGAACCACTGGCTGCTCTTTCACGGTGCCTACCGCCAGCACCGCTGCATGCGGTGGGAAAATAATGGCGGTGAAGCTCTCTATATCGAACATTCCGAGGTTGCTCACGCTGAATGTGGTACCGCTGTATTCATCATTGCGAAGGGTGCCGCTGTTGGCCCGAGCAACCAGGTCCCGGCTGGCAACGGCTATCTGTAGCAGGCTCTTGCCTTCGCAGCCATTGATTCCCGGCACGATCAGCCCCGATTCCAGTGCGATTGCGATGCCAACATTGATGGCGGAATTCATCTGTAGGTGGTCGTCACGGAAGAAAGAATTGAACTTGGGGTGACGACCTATGGCTATGGCCGAAGCTTTGACGATCAGGTCGTTGACACTAACCCTCCTCTCCGCGTCCAGTTCGTCATTCATGTCTCGCCGGAAGGACATCGCCTTAGTCATGTCGATATCTACAGAGACATAGAAGTGGGGCGCCTCGCGCTTGCTATCCACGGTGACTCTGGCGATGGCCTGGCGCATCCGTGATAGTTCCACATTCTCGGAGGACAATTCTGCAGAGTCGGCCACCAAACCGTCTGGCACTGGAGCGTGCCCTGGTACATCAATTTCAGTTATCCGACCTTCGGGGCCGGTACCGTTGAGAGAGGCTAAGTCGATCCCCCTTTCCTTGGCCAATCGCTTGGCCAGGGGGGACGCCTTTATATATCCGTTGGCGACTACAGGAGCCGGTGTTGGAGCAGCTGCCGGAGTGCTCTGATCTGGGATGTCAGCTTCGGTAATTCGACCGCCTGGTCCGGTCCCGGTGACGGTCGACAGGTCTACTCCGCGCTCTTGTGCCAACCGGCGGGCCAGTGGTGATGCTCGAACTTCCCCAGCATCTTGGGGTGAAGCACCGGCCGGCTGTGGCGTCGGAACTTCGACCGAGGTCGGTGCTAGGCCTGCGGCTGATTCGTTAGAATCAGATATCGCAGCATCGGTCAGCAGTTCTTCTGGGATGGCTTCGCCGGGTGCTGTGATCACTGCGATGAGCCCGCCGACCGGGATGGTCTCGCCTTCCTCCGCCACAATCTTGCCCATCACGCCGCCGGTGTACGCTTCGTACTCAACGGTTGCCTTGTCGGTCTCGATCTCGGCGATTACCTCGCCACGGATCACTTCTTCGCCTTCCTGCTTAAGCCAGCGGACCACCTTGCCTTCATGCATGTCGTAACCCATCTGGGGCATTACCATTGATGTGGCCAAGACCGCCTCCTAGACGAGCCTGGGTCTATCCGCCCTGGCCCGCGCTGGATAGATATTAATGCACGGCAAGAAGAGGGGCAACCATAATAATGGGAGGGGACAGTGTCCCCTCCCATTATTGGTTCATATCAGAGTTTAAACCTACCGGATTACATCATCCGGTTGATAATCTTCTGTGCCTCGTCCTTGTCCAGTCCTAATTGACGCCTGGACAATGGACCACCTTCTTTCAAAACCGGCTCAACGTCCTCTAAGGCGGCGCGATCACTTTCGAAAAAGACTCCCGTGTAGATGGTGTCACCGAAGACCATAGCCTTCTCGCAGGCTCGCTCCCAGTTGCTGGTGTCGTGTTCCTCGTCCTCCAGCTTCCTAACCCGTTCCTTAAAGAAGTCATGGGTATTGGTCAGGTTGAAGGTGACGCACGGGCTAAAGCAGTCGATTATCGAGAAACCCTTGTGCTGTATGCCTTTCTGAATCAACTCAGAAAGATGTCTTACATCTCCGCTGTAAGCGCGCGCAACATAAGTCGCGCCATTCATGATTGCCGAGGTCAATGGGTTTATTGGCTGTTCCACGTTACCGAAAGGGGTGCTCTTGGTGGTCATCCCCAGACTGCTAGTGGGTGATACCTGGCCGGTGGTCAGACCATATATCTGGTTGTTCATAACGATATATGTCAAGTCGGTATTACGCCTGGCCGTGTGGGTGAAGTGGTTACCACCGATGCCGTAACCATCGCCGTCACCACCGGTAACTATCACGTTCATCTCATGATTGGCCATCTTAACGCCAGTGGCCATAGCCAGCGAACGGCCGTGGAGAGTGTGCATCCCATAGGTATTTATGTATCCTGGCAGATTGGAGGAGCACCCGATACCGCTTACGGTCATAATCTCATGGGGCCGGAATCCCAATTCCGCAACTGCACGCTGGATGGCGTTCAACACACCAAAGTCACCGCAGCCAGGACACCAGTCAGGATTCGACTTGCCCTTAAAGTCCGCAGGTCTAAGGTTTATCTCTGTAGTTGCCATGGTCTCACCTCGATTAACACGCCGTCTCTATGTCATCTAATAACGATGATTGCCAATTAAACGGTTATTTCCTGATATGGGACATATTTGTCAGTGTTGCCAGCGACTTGGGCATTCACACCGTCAACTATATGATGGGGCATGAACGGTTCGCCGTCGTATTTGCGTATATGGCCGTTGGCAGCGAATCCAGTCTCGCTGCGCAGATACCTGGCAAACTGGCCTGAGAAGTTATTCTCAACAATAATAGTGCGCTTGGCCTTGGACAGGATGGTCATAATCTCGTCGCCGTGGAAGGGCACCATCCACTTGATGTGCAAGCGGTTGGTTGAAACTCCTGCGGCGTTCAATGACCCAGCGGCCTCATCTATAATCCCTTTAGTTGAGCCCCAGCCGATTAATGTAACGTCTGCATCTGCGGGTCCTTCCAAGACTGGGGCCAGTATATCGCTCAAAATATTGTTGAACTTCCTGGCTCTCTTCTCGACCATCTGACGGCGTTTATGGGGGTTGGTGAACTCGTCACTGATCAGCGTGGAGTCTTCATCATGCTCATCGGTTGCTGCTAAGTGAACGTATCCTTCCAAACCGGATAACACCCTGGGAGATATACCGCTCTCAGTATCCTTGTAACGGAGATAACCGTCGGTATCCGAAGGTTCTGTTATCAGCGCGCCGCGGTCTATCTCTGGGTGCATGTTTATCATGTCAGGATCGACGCTGAAGCGGCCCTCAGAGATGTACAAGTCTGATATAACGATGGCCGGGCACTGGTATTTGTCGGTAAGGTTGAATATCTCGGGCATCGTATTAAAAGCATCCAGAGAATCTGAGGGAGCGACGATGATACGCTCAAAGTCACCCTGACTAGCGCCCAGGACCTGCCAAAGGTCACCCTGCTCCGTCTTTGTAGGAACTCCGGTGGACGGACCGGCTCGCATCACGTTGATGAAAACCACGGGAATCTCCATCATCGCCGCAGCCCCTACGGCCTCTGTCATCAGGGCGAATCCACCGCCCGAGGTTGCGCACATTGAGCGGGTTCCTGCTTGTGCCGCACCAACCACCATGTTGGCTACGCCAATCTCGTCTTCAACCTGCCTGACCATGATACCTAAGTTGCGGGCGTTGGCAGCCATCCAATGGAGGACTCCCGATGCCGGACTCATTGGATAGGCGGCGTAGAACTTGCACCCAGCAGCGGCGGCGCCCATAGCTAAGGCGTCGTTGCCCGACCATACAGCCAGAGGCTTACCACCGTCTGGTGGCGACTGGTCGAAGGGCTTGAAATGTTCTTGGGAGTAATCGTACCCTGCCCTGGCCACCCTGACATTCTCGTCCACCATCTCCTGGCCACGCCTCTGGAAACGGAGGGTCAAGCTGTCTTCCAAGACAGCGAAGTCGATTCCCATCAGGGACGCGATGGCGCCCATTCCTACGGTATTCTGGACCAACCGGTTCCTGCTCTCAGTCAATTCACCCACGGGCAACCCACAAAGATCCGCGCCGTTGTCTTCAGAACCAGGGGTGACGGAGTCGCTGTTGTAAACTATCCGGCTACCCGGTCCCATGAGACGCTGGTGCCGGTCCATAGTGTCTTGGTTAAGGCAAAGGAGCAGGTCCAATTTGTCGCCATGGTTCTCAATCTCGGCGTCACTGATGCGCATGGTCAAGAAGATATGTCCGCCCCGGACGATTGATTGGTAAGCGTTATAAGTGCTGAGGTTCAATCCGCGGCGGACGATGATCCTCGCCAGAATATCCCCCGGCGTGGCGATACCCTGACCTGCTTCTCCGCCAATCGCCAACGCGAAATCATAAGTTCCCAACCCCATTTGATCCGCTCCTTCCCTCTGTTGTTCCCTCGGGTGTGGGTTATAGTTTAAGTCGGCCTCAAACCCTGTTCGATCGTTTGCTTACTAGGCCGTTCACAATTGTATACGTTATGTCAGTTATTAGAGAGACCAAGCCGCGCTCTACATGTGGATTGTTCGGCCTTGAGCGTCCAACGCGGCCTCTTTAAGCATCTCCGACAACGATGGGTGGGAGTGAACCGCCCAGCCCAACTCGAGCACTGTTCCTTCTAGTATCCGGGTCATGGATAATTCGCCTAGTAGCTCTGTCACTTCGGGTCCAATCATGTGGCCGCCTAATATTTCGCCGTATTTGGCGTCCACCACCAGTTTCACGAGACCGAAGTTCTCGCCCATTGCCGCGGCCTTACCGTTGGCTTGCACGTTGAACGTTCCAACGTTTATATCTTTACCTTGCTCCCGTGCCTGGGACTCGGTAAGTCCAAAGCTAGCTATCTGGGGCTGACAGTAGGTGGCTCGGGGCATGTAAGTGTAGTCCAAAGTCTGGGTTTCCAACCCTGCTATGTGCTC
>CAJWGH010000026.1 GCA_913031095.1 uncultured Chloroflexota bacterium
CGACATCTTGGGACTAGAGAGCAACGGAGTCGACGAAGACGGCAATCTGTCCCTGCGGATGGATGAATACAGCCACCGCTTTATCGTCCAACCAACCGGTAAGGACGATGTTGAGTTCGTCGGTTGGCAGGTTACTGACGAGCCCGCTCTTCGGGAGATGGTCGAGCAACTACGCCAAGCCGGGATCGAAGTCGCAGATGGGACCGAGGATGAGACCAGGTCCCGCCGCGTCGAGGGCATGATTAAATTCGACGACCCCGAAGGCACGCGTACAGAGATATTCTATGGCCCGCCCATCAGCTTTGACCGTCCTTTCAATTCGCCCCGCGCCGTTGGGTTCGTTACCGCTGAGCAGGGCATGGGCCACGTGGTCTACCATGTTGAGGATCTGGACCGCACGGTCAAATTCTACCGTGACGTGCTCGGCATGAAGATCAGCGACTTCATCCGGAACCTGGCCTTCTTCCATTGCAACCCCCGCCACCATTCCCTAGCACTCATCGAAGCCAAATCGGCCAAGAAGCTGAACCACTTCATGCTGCAGACACAAAACATGAATGACGTGGGAGCGACTTATGACATGGTTCTAGACAGCGATATGTCCCTTACTAGAGGATTAGGCCGCCACACCAACGACCACATGACTTCCTTCTATATGAAGACTCCGTCGGGTTTCGATGTCGAGTACGGATGGGGTGCCCGCACCGTGGACGATGAGACTTGGCAGGTGGTCCGCCACGAAAAGGGTAGCATCTGGGGCCACCGACCCGCTGTAGCGGCCAAGTAGGACGCCAGGAACCTGTAGGAACGAATAGATGAATCTTGGCTATATCGGTACCGGGACTATGGGCAACCCCATGGCCAAAGCTCTTATCGAAGCGGGGCATTCGGTCACCGTGCACGACGTGCGCCGCGAGTCGGCAACCAACCTCTGTGAGATGGGCGCCAACTGGGCCGACGACCCCCGCCAACTGTCCGAAACAAGCGACGTGGTTTTCACCTCGCTGCCCGGCCCGGTGGAAGCCGAACACGTCTTGACAGACCCAGAAACCGGCATCCTGACTGGGATAAAGACCGGAGCCACTTGGGTTGACACCACCACTAACTCACCCACAGTGATCCACAAGTTAGCGGACATCTGCAAGCAGCGCGGAATCGAAATGCTGGACTGCCCAGTCAGCGGCCGAATCCCAAATATGACCATGATGGTCGGCGGCGACCCAGCGGTATTCGAGAAACATCGGACCGTGTTGGAGACCATGGGCAAAGACGTGATTTACGTGGGCGGGACTGCATCCGGCTGCACAGCCAAACTGGTCACCCAATACCTGGGATATTCCAACTTCATCGCCGGTATCGAAGGCATGTTAATAGGCGCTAAGGCCGGACTTGATATGGATATCCTTGCCAAGCTGATTCCCATCAGCGCCTCGGCCAGCGGGGTTATGGCACGTTCTATGGACGTGGTACTGGACGGCACATTCTCGTCGAACGGAACCCTGGACATCGTGGCCAAAGACCTACATCTGGCCTGCCAACTGGCCCGCGACGTGCAAGCCCCGTCCCGCATCGGCGACATCGTGGACGACGTTCTCCAGCGGGCGCAGGCCCAGGGATTGGGCAAAGAAGGGTATCCTGTAGTGGCTCGGATACTCGAGCAGATGGCCAACGCACAAGTCCGCTCCAAGTCGAACAAATAGCTTCTCCCGGTCAAGGAGGCGATCCAACATGGCAACCGCTCACAGAACCAACAGCAAGAACGGACAATTCAGCGGACAAGTAGATGGCATGGTAGACCTGGACGCCGGCACCATCAACCGGGAAGTGTTCGTCAGTCCAGAGATCTATGCCCAGGAGCAGGAGCAGCTCTTCGCGAGGGCTTGGCTGTTCATAGGACACGAAAGTCAGGTCAGCAAGCCGGGCGATTTCTTCGTGTCCTCCATGGGCGAGGAATCGGTCATTCTTTGCCGGGACAGACAAGGCGAAATTCACGTCTTCCTGAACTCATGCACCCACCGGGGGATGAAGGTCTGTCGATACGACGAAGGTAATACACCGGTGTTCAGTTGCCCCTACCACGGCTGGAGTTTCGCCACCGACGGCAAGCTGGTTGGAGTGCCGTATTTCAAAGACGCCTACAAAGAGAACCTAGACAAATCCAAATGGGGCCTGCCGGAAGTAGCCCAGATGATTAATTACAAGGGAGCGATCTGGGCCACCTGGGACAAGAACGCCCCATCTTTCCAGGAGTATATGGGCGGATTCTTGACCTACCTAGATTTCCTGCTGGATACCTGGGATGGCGCCGGTGGAGAGGTTGAGGTTTTCGGCGGCGTGGAGAAATGGGTCATCCCCTGTAACTGGAAGTTTCCCTCGGAGAACTTCATCGGTGACCGCTACCACAACATCAGCCACCGCTCTGTGGACTTGGTCGGTCAAGGCCCGAGCGGCAGTGGACGACGCGACACCCAAGAGCGGGAAGGTGCCATGGCTCTAGACATATCTTTCCCTGAGCGAGGCCACGGCACCATCACGTTCCTCCGACCAGATGACCGCGTTGTTCCCTCTTATCAACACTCCAAGATCGTCTCGGAGTATTTCGCTGAGTGCGAGGCCCAGCGCCGGAAGAACTACGGACAATGGGCACGTCTGGTCCCAGGCCCAAGCACCGTGTTCCCCAACATGTCATACCTACCGCGGCAACCCCGCACGATCTCGGTTTGGCATCCTCGCAGCGCCAACAGCCACGAGGCCTGGCGCTGGTTCTTGATTGACAAGAATGCCCCAGCCGAGGTGAAAGATTTCCTGCGCCACTATTACATCAGCTACTCCGGCCCGTCGGGACTAACTGAACAAGACGACATGGAGAACTGGAATTACGCCCACAACGCCAGCCAGGGGGTCATCGCACGGCGGTACCCATATAACTACCAGATGGGCATGGGCTTCGATGGCCCGCCAGTGGACACGGACGGACTGGAGATGCCCGGACAAATCAGGGACGTAACCACGGCCAAGGCCGCCGAGCAGAACCAGCGCGGATTCTACCAACGTTGGAACGAGTTCATGCAAGCCCCCGACTGGGACACTCTAGCCACCTGGCGCAACGGAAAGGGTCACTGACTAAGAAAATCCCTTCTTCCCAGGAAGAGAGGAGATGCGGATGGGGCCACCCTTCAAACCAAGTCAAACTAAACGGGGCCAGACCAATGACGACAACTGAGTCAGCCATCGCCAATCTGCTGCTCAAAGAAGAGATTTCCGAGTTTCTCTACGAGGAAGTAGAGATTCTGGACGAGCGCAACTTCGGAGAGTGGTTGGACCTGCTCACCGATGACATCCGCTACTGGATGCCCATGCGTCGGAACGTCAAATCCAACGAGATGGACCGCGAGTTCACCAGGGAAGGCCAGGACATCAACTGGTTCGACGAGGGCAAAGACACCCTGGAACGTAGGGTTCACCAGATACTTACCGGTGTTCATTGGGCAGAGGAACCACTGTCTCGCATCCGCCACTTCATCACCAACGTGCAATTACTCAGCGCCACGCCATCAGCCTCAAGCGCCACAGAGGTGTCCACTCGCTGCCGCTTCTTGGTTTACCGCAACCGCGTAGAAACCGAGACTGACTTCCTCATCGGCAAACGCGAAGATACCCTCAGAAAGGTTGGTAACGCTTGGAAGATTGCCGAGCGAAAGATCACCCTTGATCAAAACGTGCTTTTGGCCAAGAATTTGACCTTCTTCTTCTAGAGGGACCCACGCACAAAGACCATGAAGATTTTGTATACGCATATTATGATTCTAGGAACGGTTTTCCCTAGAATACAGACGCCCTGGCCAAAAACTGCCGGTGCAGCAGGAGATCACTAAAATGGCTGATATAGTTAACTTGATAACCCTGGATGAAGGCGCAAGAATCGCCACCTCTGCTGGTGCCACGGTGGAGGTAGTGGATAACCCCAAAGACGGGGTGTGGGTATTCGGCAAATACCTGATATGTCCCGATGACCCTTCCCTAGTGGGCAGCGAGGATATGTTCTTCGCTCAAGATATCGTGGAAGTGTTGGACTGATGACTGACCCAAAATCCGCTCAACCCGACACTGAACAACTGCGAGAAGCCTTCCAAGCAGGCTTTGATTCAATAGACGACGGCGACGGCTTCTATTACGGGTTCCACGCCTTCCTGGAACGCCGCGGCTTCGGACTCAGTGAAGACATTCCCTGCACCTGCTCAGACAACGGCGTCCACGGTCATCAACCAGAGTGCCGATGGATCAAAGCCTGATTTCCATCGCAACGACAGCGGAAAAGAGAGGCCGATTTGGCCTCTCTTTTGCTTATGAGGTTGCCCTGCCCGAATGGTCTACCCCTTGAACAGATCCAGAGCGTTTTGACGGGTGATGAGGTCCTGGTTCGCCTGGCTCAGACCAACGGCACCCACGGCGTCCATCAGACCTCCGCTCATGGCCGCCCAGACCCAGTCTGACCCCAGCAGAATGTGCTCCGGCCCAGCCATGTCCAAAAGCAGTTCGAGAGACCGAGGATTGATTGTTACGGTATCGTAATACAGCAAGGACATATAGTCTTCCGGGCCATCCTTCTGCAGGTCAGTGACCTTCTCCATGCCCCGACGATAAGCAATATCGACCCGCCCTATCAGGTATGGCAGGGACCCGCCGCCGTGGCAGAGCATCAGCTTTAATTTCGGATGGCGGTCCAAGAGCCCGGAGTGGATAAGCTTGGCGGCCAGAATGGTGGTGTCCAGGGTCCGGCCCATGCTGAATGCCATGTAGCTAGGTCCAACGTGAGGCCACTTACTGTGGGATGCCCCGTGCAGCATCACCGGCACATCTAGCTCTTCAGCCGCGGCCCACAGAGGCTCCATACCAGGGTCGGCCACGTCCAGGTCTGCCGGGTCGCTAGGCAGCATAGTCCCCAGCATCCCTAGCGTCTTCACGGCATATTCCAGCTCTCTGGCTGCCTTCTCCCCATCACGTATAGGCACTGCCGCGATGGTCCGAAATGCAGCACCGCTGTCTTTTGCCGTCTGAACCATATGCTCGTTCAACAGCCTCACCCAGTCAGCCTCCTTGTCGGAGGTCATGGTATACCCCTGGATATCTAGCCAAGCAGCCATGTATTGAGATCCAACACCGTTCTCCTGCATCCATTCGGTCCGAGCCTCGGTGTTGGACAAGCTTCCACCCGCAGCTCGGAGGGTCGGTAGGCCGGGAAACGTCAGGGCATGCCCTGCGTCAGTCTCCTCGACTGCCACACCGAACGCTTTGGCGGACTTCTGAGCCTCTTTCAAGAAGCTGGTAGGCGCAATATGGGCGTGGACGTCTATGAAACCCTGGGGCGTCTCCTGGGCCATGGTTCCTCCAATGATGCTGGTATCCAAGCTCGATTTTCCGAATTTCGGTGCATGTTACGTGCCTGAGGGTATATTCGGAGCCCACCGACGTCAAGGTTTCGAATAATCTGTATAATTGGCGGGAATCCCCCGGTTCCCTGCAGGCTCCAAGAAGATACAACCAAACTGGAAGTTGATTGGGAGGAACACCCCATGCCCCAACGCAAAGATGGCGGCGACGCAGTCCTGGAAGCCTTACGTAAGCTCGATGTGGATTACATCATATCCTCGCCCGGTTCCGAGTGGCCCTCGGTGTGGGAGGCCCTGGCCCGCCAAGTTATCAATGAAGAACCCGGCCCCAAGTACATCAACACCTGGCACGAGACCCTAGCCGTGGCCATGGCCCAGGGCTACACTCGCATGACCGGTCGGATGCAGGCCGTACTGCTTCACGCTGGTGTCGGCGTGCTCCAAGGCTCTATGGGTATCCACGGCGCGTTCCAGGGTGAGATTCCTATGCTTGTAGCATCCGGCGAAACCGCTAGCTACGGCGAGGCAGACGGATTCGACCCTGGCCCTCAATGGCTACGCAACCTGAGCATTGTAGGCGGACCCAACCGGCTGGTCGACTCCATCACTAAGTGGAGCAGCCGTGTCACTAGTGCCGAAGTAATATACGAGACATTCAGCCGGGCTGGTGAGATGGCGCAGCGTACCCCCAAAGGCCCAACTTTCTTGAACGTGCCGATGGAGACTATGCTCGAGGAGTGGACGCCCCCCGCAAAGTTCAACAACAAGCCCACAGCCCCCAAGACGAGGCCCGAGTCGTCGGACGTTGATGCTATAGCGGACCTACTGATCAAGAGCGAGAACCCAGTGATCCTGGCAGACTCAGCGGGCAAGAGCTTAGAAGGTTTTAATGCCTTGGTCAGTCTGGCCGAAACGATGAACATCCCGGTGTTCGAGTCCGAAGGACCCGGATATTCCAACTTCCCCACCAACCACCCGTTGCACAACGGCTATGACCTAAAGCCCAGGTATGGCGAGTTCGACCTGTTCCTAGTGGTTGGATGCCGCGCACCCTGGTATCCGGCCAGCGCCAGTCCAGCCAATGGCACCGTGGTGGTCATCGACGAGAACCCCATAAAGGAGTTCATGGTCTACCAGGACCTCGGCGCCGACCATTATCTGGAAGGCGATATCGCGCTCTCGCTGGAATTGCTGGCCGATGCCGTCAAAGCCAAAGGCGGCCGTGGGAGAGACTACGCTGGCAATGGCGACGTGTGGGACAAGTACCGGGACGTGAGTGACGCGACCGCCAGCGCCAGCCCTATCGACGTTGGAGTACTCTGCAAAGCACTCAGCGAAAACATGCCGTCCAATGCGGTCTACATCGACGAGACCATCTTGCACCGACCTCAGATCCTTCGGCGCATCGAACGGGAGAACCCGCAAAGTTACCTGCGCCCGGCAGGCGGTCTAGGTCAGGGACTGGGAACGGCTCTGGGCGTCAAATTGGCCGCCCCTGACCGTCCGGTCGTTGCACTGATGGGGGACGGTTCGCTCCTCTACAACCCCATAACCCAGGCTTTGGGTGTAGCCCGAGAGAGTAGCCTACCAATCATGATCGTGGTATTCAACAACACCAGCTATGCTGCCATGAAAAGGCTTCACCTGTCCTTCTATCCTGAAGGCGACGCCGCTAAGTCGGGCATCTTTCACGGTGTTGATATCCCAGGCCCTGACTACCAAGAACTGGTCTCTCCATTCGGCGGACACGGCGAGAGGGTGGAAGACCCCAAACGTCTACCTGGTGCCATTAAGGACGCCCAAGCCGCTGTTGCCGAAGGCAAAGTTGCCATACTAGACGTGGCTCTGGCTGGGTAGTGAGATCCATATACCAACTCATCATGATGAGCGAAAACGCAGGAGCACAGCAATGGCGTGCATCTGCGTTTTCGCTACAAGGGGCTGGCATACTCCTCATCCCTGCATAGGCAGAAATCCAGGCACCATTCGCAGGATCACCTTCGGCTTACCCAAATATTCTGGATTCTCGCCTTCGCTTGAATGAATAGAAACGGCAGTCTACTCCGTCATATCCTCGTCGATCAACCGAGCCACCTGACGGTTGGCATCACCGCCTTCGGCCTTTAGTTGTTCAGACACTCGTGCCCGGCGTAACTCTGAGTGGTTCTGATTCAATTTCCATTTGCCCTTGAGGTCGGTAATCTCGATCTGGAAGCCTACGATTCGCTTGAGCATCTGATCTGAATATTCTGTGCCATAGTCCATCTGCCAAGGCTTGGGTTGGGATGATTCATGCTGATCCGTAAGTCGGCTCACACTCTCTTCCAAACCTGCCCTTTCTTCGAATGCCTTAAAGATGCCGGTGGCGTGGACGGCCACGTAGTTCCAGGTCGGCACCACCTCATCCTCCTGGTACCAGGTCGGCGACACATAGGCATGGGGGCCATGGAAGACCACTATGACCTGCTGGCCATCAGCGTAGCGCCACTGACGGTTGGCTTTGGCCATATGTCCTAGGATGAGACCCTGATCGCCTACTTCATCTATCACGAATGGCAGATGACTGGCCATGGGTTCGTCTCCAGTGTGAGAAAACAGAATGCCGAAGCTGTTGTTCTGCATGAACTCAAACAGCTTTCCCCGGTCTTCTTGCGCGTAATGTCTGGGTATGTACATGGCAGTCCTCGGCGAATTATAGGATGGTAGGGGTATTTTACTACCCCCCAGATGCCTCCCCAAGTTGCCACTCACCCAACCCTCTGTTACGCTTCCGGAATCCAGATATAGAAGTGACCTCTTTGACCCAAACACCCAGCATCAGCGCCGACCTTTATGTCACCTGCATCATCGACCAGTTGTACCCAGAGGTTGGTATCAGTGCAGTGAAGGTATTGCGGCGGCTCGGAGTCAAAGTAGGATTCCCCGAAGACCAGACCTGCTGCGGCCAGCCGGTCTACAACACCGGATTCAACAGCCAGGCCCGCACCCTAGCCAAGCGTGTCTTGGAACAGTTTCGGAAAAGCGAATACGTGGTGGTACCCTCAGGCTCATGCGCCGCCACCATCCGGGTCTTCTACCTGGAGTTGTTCGCTGACGACCCAGACTTATTGGCACAGGCCCAGGTTTTAGCGTCCAAAACGTACGAGTTTTCTGAGTTCCTGGTAAACGTTCTGAACGTCGAAGACGCATCGGTCTGCGGCGCCACACACCAAGGTTCGGCGACATACCACCCAAGCTGCCACTTACTCCGCGAGTTGGGCGTCAAGACTGAACCTATGAAACTGCTCAACTCCGTCCCCGGTCTCGAGAAGAAAGAACTGGACGGGGCTGAGATATGCTGTGGTTTCGGCGGCACTTTCTCTGTCAAATTCCCTCATATATCGGAAGGCATGGTTGCCGATAAGATCACCAACGTTCGAGCCAGCGGCGCGGACACGTTGGTCGCCTGCGACATGAGCTGCCTGATGAATATGGGAGGCGCCTTGAACCGACAGGGATCTGACATCAAGATCCGGCACTTAGCCCAAATCCTGGACGCGGACACTGATTAGGAATCATGTACATTGCCTGAAATAAAGACACAGGACTTCTCCGCTGCCTCCGCCGCAGCGATCCAGAACCCCCAACTCCGCCGGGCCCTGGACCGAGTGGCATCTGGGTTTGAGGTCGCCCGCCTAGAGCGCGTCGCCGAAGCCACTCCAGAGGTCTGGGA
>CAJWGH010000027.1 GCA_913031095.1 uncultured Chloroflexota bacterium
GATGTTGGGGCCCGGGTCTCGTTTGGAGCGGTCGACGACACTGAGAGCCTGCGCGCTCTGGACATCCGAAAAGTATTTCGGGATGCAGGGATCGAAACCGAACTCTCCCCTGATCCACTGCGGCTGCTATGGGAGAAGTTTGTTGTGCTGAGCGCTCTGGCCGGAATCACCAGCGCTGCTCAGACCAGACCCAAAGAACTACTCCAGTTTCCAGACGCCCGCAAGATGTTCTGTGATGCGATGGAAGAAGCGCTAGCTGTGGGCCTGGCTAAAGGAGTCGATCTGCCCGCAAACTTAGTTCGAGAATCCTTGAAGTATATCGACGGTTTACCCGATTTCCAGAATTCCATGCACAGCGATTACGAGGCCGGACGGCCCACTGAGTTGGATGCACTGTCCGGTGCGGTGATTCGACTGGGCAATCAGATTGGTGTGAAGACTCCCGTCCACGGCTACCTATATTCTGTGTTGCTGCCCCACAAAGACGGGGCCCGTGAGGAGGGGTAACCGCCGCGTATATAACCTTGGAGGCCGTTGGTGTGCAACGGCCTCCAAGTTAGAGTGCTCACTCACGGCAATGACTCCGCCTTCGACCTGATCCTCCTTCGCAAAAAACGCCGCTCCGCTACCGTCATCTTTTAATTTAAGACCTGATGGAAGTTTTAAGCTGATTCCAAACAGGGCGATACCAGCCTATAATGGTACCTTGCACAGTCGATTTCGGAGTTACTCGTGACCTCATTTCAAGCGCCCCGCGGCACCGCAGACCACCTACCGGAAGAACAAAAATACTGGCGATATATCGAGTTCAAGGCCACAGGCGTAGCCGCCCGGTTCGGCTTCGGCCGAATCGACACGCCGGCGTTCGAGGATTCCAACCTATTCATCCGGTCAGTGGGTGAAGGGACCGACATCGTCGAGAAAGAAATGTATACCTTCGATGACCGCGGAGGCGACAGCATCACCCTGCGTCCCGAAGGCACCGCCCCCGTCTGCCGGGCTTACCTGGAACATGGGATGCACAACCTGCCCCAGCCCGTGCGGATGTACTATTTCTGCCCGGTATTCCGCTACGAACGCCCTCAGGCTGGGCGATTCCGCCAGCACCACCAGTTTGGCGTTGAAGTGCTTGGCGACGCAGACCCTTCGGTAGACGCCGAGGTCATAGAGGTCGCCTGGGAGCTCATGATTGGACTGGGTCTGAGTGAGATTAATCTGCTGATCAACAGTGTCGGCGACTCCCAATGCCGGCCGGCCTACGTGGCCAAGTTGAAGAAGTATTACTCCCGCCACCAGGCTAGCCTGTGCCCCGACTGCAAAGCCCGGCTGGAGCGCAACCCACTTCGACTGCTAGATTGCAAGGTCGCTGCTTGCCATGCCTTAGGTAATGACGCGCCCAGGTCGGCCGAGAACCTATGCGAGGAATGCAGTGAGCACTGGGCCAAGCTAATGAGCTATTTGGACACCATGCAGCTGCCCTATCAGATTGACCACCGTCTGGTGCGTGGGCTTGACTATTACACGCGCACAGTCTTCGAAGTGCAACCGGTGGATGGTGGAGGACAGTCGACCATCTGCGGCGGCGGGCGCTACGACGGTTTAATAGCTGAACTGGGCGGACGAGAGACCCCCGGTATAGGTTTTGCCACCGGTCTGGAAAGGCTAACGTTGAACCTGAAACGCAGCGAGGTCCAGGTCCCGGACATTCCCTCACCCAAATATCTGGTGGCCAATGTGGGCGACAGCGCCCGCAACGCGGCCCTGGAATTGTCGGTTAGCCTGCGCCGAGCCGGAGTTGGGGCAATCTTAAGCAGCGGCTCGAGGGGGCTTCGTGGTCAGATGCGCCAGGCCAACGCCTTGGAGATACCGTATGCCCTGATTCTAGGCGATGATGAGATTGAGAAGGGCGAGGTGGTTGTCAGGGACATGGAGTCCTCAGTACAGGAGAGCAAACCCCTGGCCGAGTTCATGGAAGAAGTGAGCAAGAGTATCGAAAACTAGACTCGGCCCTGTTGGCTGAACGGACTCACTTGGGGAAGTTGGGATGATGGGTATGAAGCAGTTGGTCGTGGCGTTCCTGCCTCTAACACTTTTGGTATTGGCCTGCGGCGAAGCTGGTCACGTTCAAACTCCATTGCCGGCTGCAATGGAAGCCACTGTTCGGGCCGTAGCCGCCGAGACCCAGACCAAAAGTGTGACCGTCGCCGAGCCAAATCTCGAAAGGACCATCACCGCCCGGGTACAAGCCACGGTTCATGCACTTCTCGCCGCCACCCCCATACCGTCACCCACGCCGACCGAGGGAATTCCTACTCCCATTCCAATACCAACCATATTCACAACAATCACGGGAGGCGCATTCAACACGGCCCCTGCTCCTATACAAACTAGAACACCTTTGCCAACACCCATCGCCACAGTCACCCCCCGTCCGACCCAATTGGCACAATGCTCCCTTGCTGCCGATGGCACGGTGATTACCGCTTGGGTGAACGGAATCCAGGCAGCCTCTGCTACCGTATCTTCCGGCCGTTACTTCCTGCTGGTTGAGCAGGCTAGCAGCACGTCGTTCACCGGTCAGATGGTCACCTTCAAAGTGGGTGATTCTGAAGCCAAACAAACCGTCCAATGGACACAGGGAGGAGCTACTGAACTTATCTTAAGCGCACTGGGTGATGGCTTAAGCAACTTCAATGCCTCTGGCCTGGCTGGCGGGCCACTGGCCCAACCCCTGCCCCCTCATGTAGTCCTAGGAACAGTTTTCGTTGGCCATTGTTGACCTCTCGCCGTTGATCCTCCGTGACATTTCCCTGTTGACCTTCATGGTCTGAAATTAGAACATATGTCCGTAACATATTCCGGCGGCGTCTCGCAGTAGTTGTATCTCTCGACTGGACGACCGCAGGCAATCGGAGGACGACGCTAACATGAAAATCTTTTACCGAGGCTATTTCATAGACGAAGAGATCCGGTCCATCAGCTATTCGGTATACGGCCAGCGGCCGGAGCGCTCCGAGCTAACCATAAAGAGCACCTCCCGTGAAGCCATGGAATGGATCGATGGCGAAGTTAGACGGAATACCATCCTCTCGGCAACAATGACACCGGCATCAGCTATACATCAAGCAGCATAATCAAGAATAATACCCGGTTGCCTAGGAATCTCTTTGGCGGGAGAATGTGCGGAGGCGGATAATCTTAAGGAGGCTCGTTGAATGGCGACCCAACCACAAAGAGAAGGACCCGCCGGTTGCGGGTCCTTCTCTTTTTCTAGAGTTGTAGACTTAAGTTGGCCCATCCGGCCTGGCATTCCACGATGGCCGGGCGACCCCAACGTGGAATTTGAAACCGTAGCAGATCTCGAGACAGATGGCTATTTCCTACGCCGGTTCTCCATGGGGGAGCATTCCGGAACTCATCTGAGCTCCCCGGCTGGATTCCATGCTAGCGCGCCCGGTCACGAAGGATTCTCCCCTCAAGACCTCGTCAGACCGGGAATCGTCATTGATATTTCCGGCCAGGCAAAGGCCGACCCGGATTACACTCTTACCATAAATGACGTTCTGGACTGGGAATCTGACTACGGCCCAGTACCTCGGGGTTGTATCGTTATACTCCGTACCGGCTGGCAGGCAAAGTGGAATGATCCCTTCGCCTACCTCGGCGGAGACACCGCTGACCAACTACACTTCCCAGGTTTCGGTCGGGATACCGTGCAGTTATTGATTGAAGGCCGAAGCGTAGCCGGCCTCGGCACGGACACTGCGGGTATCGAGCCTGGCAGCGACACCGATTTCTCTGTGAGCCGGATGGCCTTAGAAAGCCGCTTGATCGTGCTTGAAAACATGACCGCCCTTGACCAACTGCCCGCCTCGGGCTTTCTGCTAGTGGTCGGACTCCTACGGCTTGAGGGCGGCGGCGGTCCCACGGCGATTACGGCCCTAGTCCCGTAAATAGACCTATACGACGGCTGCAATTCCAGCCGCAGCGCAGTCTTCGTCTTCCTGGCTAGTCCCGCCGCCGACTCCGACGGCTCCGTCAACAACTCCATTGCGGCGAACGGGCAATCCACCCTGACTGGGGATGCCGTGGCCGCCCTCGGCCGCAAGAATGCCTTTCATAATCGGCGATTCTGACCGCTCTTGTAGCTCGCCGCTGCTGCGGCCGAACGCAGCCGAGGCAACCGCCTTGCCTTGGGACCCATAAGCGCCGCCCCAGATCGCGCCGTCCATGCGGTTGAACGCCAGTAATCGCCCGCCGGCATCGACTACTGCAACGTTGATCTTGATATCTAGTTCTTTGGCTTTGGCTATTGCGCCCGCTACCATCTCATTGGCTTCATCTAGTGTTATGGCCATGATTCCCTCCATCTTTAAAGAATACGGCCATTCTATCGCAAGCTGCCAACTGCGCCAATAAGGTAATTTACCCAGCCTAACCTAGGCACGGTGTTATACTTCTAACACGACCCATAAATCCTTGGAGTTTCATCCTACTGTGCTGACCAAACGTATAATCCCGTGCCTCGATGTGGACGGAGGGCGGGTGGTAAAGGGCATCAGTTTCGTCGGGCTCCGCGATGCCGGAGACCCTGCCGAATTGTCTGCTTTTTACGACCAGCAAGGTGGCGACGAACTGGTCTTTCTCGACATCACCGCCAGCTCTGACTCCAGAGACACCATGGTGGACGTTGTTCAGCGGGTCTCTGAACAGGTGTTCATTCCCCTAACCGTCGGCGGAGGCATACGCTCTGTCGAAGACGTGCGCCGGATGCTAAAAGCAGGAGCTGACAAAGTCGGAATGAACACGGCCGCGATCAACGATCCCAAGCTGGTCAAGCGGGGCGCTGTCGCCTTTGGCAACCAGTGCATCGTGGTGGCCATTGACGCCAAACGGGTCTCGTCTGCCGATGCCGCGCCAGTCCCTGGAGCGGCAGATTTAGCCTTGGATGGCGACTCCAGATGGCAGGTCTACACCCACGGTGGGCGCACCCCCACAAGCATCGACGCAGTAAAATGGGCCGTCAGAGTTGTAGAGTTGGGGGCAGGTGAGATATTGCTTACCAGTATGGATGAAGACGGCCAATTATCGGGATACGACTTAGCACTGACCCGGTCCATCTCTGAGGCCGTGCCCGTTCCGGTGATAGCCAGCGGAGGCGCCGGCGAACTGGAACACCTCTTCGAGGCGTTAGATCAAGGTAAAGCCGACGCCGTTCTTGCCGCAAGCATATTCCACTTCGGCACATTCACCATCGACCAGGCCAAGCGGTACCTCCAGAGCAAAGGCGTCCCGGTCAGGCCGAAATATTAATCGGATATAGGTAGCGATCGATGCCCAGAATCACCACTGTGATCTTCGACATGTACGAAACTCTGGTTCACAATCCTCACGGAATGGGGAAGAGTAGTTTCGCCAAGATTATCGAACAACAGGGTCTCAACACCACTGTCGACGAACTGTGGAACAACTGGACCCCTGCTGAAGCAGAATTCCAGAAGACCCGTTTGAATCCCGATCTGCCTTTCCAAAGCTACTTCAGCGCCTGGAAGAATGGATTCGAGCTTTCTTTCTT
Organism: uncultured Chloroflexota bacterium; assembly: GCA_913031095.1. The sequence goes on from CAJWGH010000027.1 coordinate 5,576, forward strand.
AACGCTGGGTCTGGAGGGCAATTCCCAGGCCGCAACCGAGCAGTTCTTCCGGGACGTATCCCAAAGAGCACCCTACCCAGAGACCAACGACGCGATAGCCGAGGTCCAGAAGCGTTGGAACACTGCCATTTTGTCCAACGCCGATGACGGGTTCTTATTACCAAACCTGAAGCTTTTGGAAGTGGGGTTTGAAACGGTGCTCACATCGGAGCAGGCTCAGATCTACAAGCCGCGACCTGAATTATTTCAGTTGATTCTAACTCAATTGGGCGTCACTCCAGATGAAGCTGCCTACGTGGGCGACCGGCAGTTGGAGGACGTCTTGGGCCCGACCGACGCCGGCATGCACCCAGTGTGGATCAACCGGAACAACGCGCCCTTAAACCCAAACCTTCCGAGACCGACCCATCAGATATCCAATCTCTTGGAATTACCCAAACTTTTGGCCAACGGACTGGCCGCTTAGCCAATAATCTATAACTGCCATTATAAATAAAAGGCGAAATATGAAAATAAAACTCAACGAACAGGGTCTGCTACCCGCCATCGCCCAGGACGCCGAAACCGGCGAAGTTTTGATGATGGGTTACATGAACCCTGGTTCATTGAAACGCACCGTAGAGGGAGTCCAAGTCTGGTTCTACAGCCGCAGCCGAGAGGACCTATGGCACAAGGGGGAGATGTCTGGGAATTACCTCAACCTGAAAGAAGCCTGGCTGGACTGCGATGCCGACACCATCCTCCTGAAGGTCTACCCTGATGGCCCGGCCTGCCACACCGGAGAGGTTTCCTGCTTCTTCAACAAACTGGAAGGTTTACCCGAGGAATATGAGGAGACCGAGTCAGGACCCAGCATCCTAGGTGAGTTGTTCGCCCTAATCAAAGACCGTCAACAAGAGATGCCCGAAGGCAGCTATACCACATCACTGTTCGCTGAAGGCGTGCCCCGCATCGCCCAAAAAGTGGTGGAAGAAGCTGGAGAGACTGCCATCGCCGCGGCCATCAAGAACACTGAGAACCTGCCCAGCGAGATTGCCGATATGATTTACCACACCCTAGTACTCCTAGCAGCCTCCGGCGTCCAACCCGAAGCTGTCTACGAGAAACTGCGGGAAAGGCGGAAGTAGCAAATCGACTCTAGTTGCCACAGTACCTGTCTCACAACGCTAGAGAACGAACTCCAAAGGCAGGCCTAGCTTCAGGGTCAATGTGACTGGTCAAGAACTGACTCGTCAGCTCATTTGGCCGAGTCGACCTCGCCATAGCATTGATTACCAGAGATCAGAGGATTGATAACCTGTAATGCAGGTTTGACCGTCATCAATGCTCGGGTCTCGCTAATAGTTCAAGGAGTTGCATCTAAGTTTGGGTGGTCTCGGTTCTACCGCCGACGCCAAAAAACGTCGCCGCTTTCCCCAACAATAGGCCGTCTGTCCAGCTGCGAGAAAACCAGTCGCGGGATTCTTGAAGGCGTAATCAGATAACTAAAACCCAGACGGGAGCTTGTCTCCAGCATTGAATATCTGCCAGTCCGAGGCTTGGTAGACCGTCACCCGGCCAAATCCGACGACCCTCCAGTTCCCAGGGTTGCCCAAGCAACCGGTGCGGGCGTCAATCCCAAGGTAGGTGAGACCGGAGGGGGCTGTTTCCTGTAATTCTTTTGCAGTTTCCGCCTGGTCACGGCGTTCATGATGAGGCAGGACCGCCACGTCGGGTACAACAGATAATCCCTCGACCCACCCTCCTGCTTTGGGACGACGCATCATCGCGCCCATGCCCATAGCCCCTGCACTTGATCCAGCGAGCACTGCGCCTCTATCCACTGCGGCCAACAGTGCATGAAAGAACTGGGAGTCCCGAACCGTCTCAAGCAAATGCTCCGGACTGCCACCAGTGAAGTAGACCACGTCAGCCGTGGTTACCGGAGCAAAGAAATCAGGGTTCTCAGCGTGGTCCCGTTCCAGCAGCATCAGCCGACTCGATTTGCCACCCAGCGCTGCGAAGTGAGTCGCGCCGTCGTTGGCGGCCTTCGCCGGCCCCGTGATTGCAGCTGTTGGCACCACAAGAACCTTGGCCGGGTCTTGGCCTGATACGCGCATGATCTCCAGGTCCATAGCCTCACAACCGGTCCTGAACTCGTCCCCACCAACCAATGCTATTTCTCCGGGCATATCTCTCCTTTTCCTCTGTAAAGCACTAAACGAGTTAATTCACGAAGACTGCGGCCAATCCCAGGAACAATACGAAACCGATGACATCGGTGAACGTGGTCACGAACACTGCAGATGACACAGCCGGGTCCATACGAAATTGCCGCAAAAGAAGAGGCACACCAGCCCCGAACATACCGGCCACAAGCATGTTCCCCAGCATAGCGATCCCCAGCACCAGTCCTAGGTTAAAATTGCCCTTCCACAAGTAGGCTACAATCCCAACGACCAATCCCAATACAACTCCATGAATCGTGCCGAGGGACAACTCTCGCACCAAGAGGCGAAAACCCATCCTGCGGGGCACCTCACCCAGGGCCATGCTCCGCACCACCAGGGTCACGGTTTGGGTGCCGCCAATTCCTCCTTGGCTGGCAACCACTGGAAGAAACACCGCCAGGACCACAACTCTAGATATAGTGTCTTCAAATAAGCTGACCATCACCGCAGCCAGAAATGCCGTGCCCAGGTTGATGTAAAGCCAAGGCAATCTACTGCGCAGCGAGCTGGTGAGTGGCCCAGATATGCGCTCTCCGCCCACGCTGGCGATCCGGAACATGTCTTCAGTAGCCTCTTCTGCAACCACGTCCACCAGATCATCAGCGAGAATTACACCAGTAAGACATCCTCCACCGTCCAGCACCGGCAGTAGGTTCAGGTTATAGCGTTGCATCACCCGGGCACATTCTTCTTGGTCAGTTTCGGCGGATACCGAGTTCGTTTCCGGGTCCATGATATCCTGAATCAACATGCTGGGCCGGGCTAGCGCCAACCTGGTGACGCTCAACGACCCAACTAGGTGCTGATGTTCATCCACAACCAATACCGAGTTTATACCATCGGCATCAGGTCCCAATAAGCGAAGTTGGTCCAAAGCATTCGGTGTAGTTGTGGACTGGATGAACACCGGGTAATCAGGTGTCATCAGACCACCAGCGGTGTCCTCTTGATACTGGAGCAACTTCGACACCTCAGTGGCATCGGACATGGCCTCCAGGGTCTCTAGTTGTTTGTCTTCGGGAATCTGCTGTAAGAGGTCGACGGCCACATCGGTGTCGGTTAAATTGAGGACTTCAGCCAACTCCGCGGGCAGACGGTCACCGATCAATGCGGCGGATTCCTCAGGTTCCATGAATTCCAAGATGTCGGCCAATACTAAGGAGTCCAACTCGGCCAAGAGCAACGATCTGAACTTGCGGGGTAGTTCCTCCAGAATCTCACCTTGGTCCATCGGGTGCAGGCCGTTGAACAATTCCAGAGCCCCTGGAATCTGGCCTGCTTCCAGGAGACGCTCGAGCTCATACACAAG
>CAJWGH010000028.1 GCA_913031095.1 uncultured Chloroflexota bacterium
TATCCTTCCGTATCCGTTCTTGACCATATTGGGCACGGCTGCATGTGCGACGTGGAAAGCCCCGTCCAGCACCACTCCCCGGACCCATTCCCAGTCTGCATAGGTGAGTTCCGTGAAGGGTTTGCGAGGCCGGATGGCGGCATTGCTGACCAGGATGTCCACTCCGCCGAATTGCTCCGCAGCTGCAGCGAACATGCTGGTCACCTGTTGACGTTCTGAAACGTCGGCTACGAAAGGCAGGGCTACCACACCTAGGGCTCGCGCCTCGGCGGCGACCGCTTCGGCTTCTTCTTTGTTGGTGCGGGCGTTGACGACGACATTGGCGCCGTCTTCAGCCAGCTTCAATATGATGGCACGGCCAATGTTGCGGCCTGAGCCGGTGACCAGGGCTGTTTTACCTTCCAAACGCTTCATGGTCCGTCCTCGGTCTGTTAACGGGATTTGGGAGTCTGTTGCACGCCTGTAGGCAGCTTTGGACTAATGGCCGGGATTATAGCATGGCTCCTGGACTCAACCTATATAGCCGTAACTTTTGTCAACGTCGTATAATCCGAAGCTGTTATGGATACGATCGATATTCAAGTTACTCGATTAGTGGCGTCTGCCGGTAGACCGGAGGGAAGCTAGGTCTCATGCAGTTTTTCCTTATGGTCTTCTGGCTATTGCGCCGCCGTTTGCGCCACTCTTGGTTGCTGCTTTTAGTTACGTCCTTCGGCATCCTGGCCTCTGTGACCATGATGGCGACGGGGGCTCTCTACTCCCGAACTCTGGGGGAAGCTGGCCTGCGTCATTCCGTGGCGTCGTTCAGTCCGGAGATGCATAACGTCCAGATCATCGCCCAGAATCGGCCTTTGAGGCGCACTGATTATATGGGCCTGGAGAACCTGACTGAGGAGTCGTCGAAAGAACGATTATCGGAGATGCTGCGGGGCTCGGAACGCTTTGGGCGGACCCAGCCGAATCTGTCGTTACTGACGACGCCGACCTCGTCGATCCTGGGTGCGCCTTCGGGCCGCCCGTTCTTCCTCACAGGTTTCGAAGAACATTCAACACTTATCCAGGGTCGGTGGCCGGAAAGCCGAGGGATCCAAGCAGGTGAAGACAAAGACATCGAGGTCGTTCTTGGCTCGGAGACGTCGCGCCAGCTCAGCTATGGGGTCGGAGACCGGATATTTCTGGTGCCTAAAAGGGGAATGCCCGACCGCATAGCTTTCAGAGTCGTGGGTGTTGCCGACCCCATCGACGCTGGAGAAGAGTATTGGATGATGGGCGCGCCGAACCATTTCAACCTCATACCGGTGGGCGAGTCCGTAGTTGCCCCTATCTATGTGAACGAAGACGACTTTTTTCAGGGCATCGGCGCTCTCTACCCCACGCTGGTCGGAGATTTTGGGTTCTTCTTGTTTCTGGACTCGGGTTACCTGACCGTTGGAAACTCCCATCAGGTGAAGCTACAGGTGCAGGGCCTGGAGACCGATCTGAATAAGGTCTATCCTCGGACACTCGTTCTGAGCCGGTTAGGTCTGACCGTCGATGAATTTGAGAAAGCTCTCGCTCTGGCCAAGATACCACTCTATCTCTACCTCTCACTGGTTGTGGTGGTGATCTTGTACTTTCTGGCCCTCATCACCGGAACACTGGGCCGCAGCCAGGCCGAAGAGGCGGGCTATCTCCGCAGCCGTGGTGCCAGCGTGTTTCAGGTGAGTGGTGTGCTGGCCTTGGCTGAGGCTGGGGTCGCCGTTGTGGCCATGGTTGTTGGCCCGTTCTTGGCCTGGATAATAGTGAGATCTTTGCTCTTGAACACAATCAACCCAGGAGGTGAGTTCTCATCTCCGATTCCCATCGGTTTGGCCGGGGATATGTTCTGGATGGGTGCGTTGGGCGGCGCCATGGCGTTGGTAGTGCTGCTAGTCACCGCTGCTGGCCGGGCTAGGATAGGCACGTTAGAGACTCTGCTATCTCGCACCAGACCTCCTTCAGTGCCATTTCTCCACCGTTATTATCTGGATATCTTGGCCGTGGTCACCGTTGCTATCATCTGGCTCCAAGTACGGGGGCGAGACGGGTTCGTCGCTGAAGAGATGGCGTCTCAGGGGCTTAACGTGGACCCGACCCTAATATTGGGCCCGGTGCTGGGCTTATTCGCGGCGGCCGTCCTCCTGATGCGGGTGCTACCGTTAGTAGTCCGGCTGCTAGCTTGGGCAGGCACAAGACTTGGGGGGGCCTGGTTCCAGTTCTCCCTCCTACGTTTGGCCCGAGACCCCATACCACATGGCTCTCTGGCAGTGATCCTGATGATGGCGGCCGCCCTTGGTGTATTCGGAGCCTCCTTTCAGTCCAGCTTGTCTCAAGGGCAGAGGGATCAGGCCTACCACGGCGTGGGCGGCAGCATGATGGTAAGGGGTCCTGCCCTCCCCCAAGATGCTCCCGGAAAACTGGAACAAGTGACTGGAGTAACCGGGGTTACCGCCTTGTTACGGGAGTCGGTCCCGGTCTTGCAGGGGATTATCTCAGAGAACACGAGCATGCTGGCATTGGACTCTAAGTCTCTGGCGCAGACAACATGGTTCCGAGACGATTTCTTTCCGGGCGGCCTTCCGGAAATCAGCAGGATGCTTCGACCCAAGCCACTCAACGGCGATCTTTCCGGCACCGGTATCCTTTTGCCAGCGGACACCGTTTCACTAGGAGTGTGGGTGGATAGCAGCGCTTTATTGGAAAAGGACCTGCATTTTGACGTCAATATGTGGGCCAGACTGATGACCTCCACCGGCTTTTACCGGAATTTGGGCATGGGCAACATACTGGACCAGGGTGGCGAAGAATCTTCCGATGTAAAGGCGGTCGATGGTAGATGGAAGATGTTCACTGCAGACCTGCCTGTTATTGGAGATGCCTCGACTCCTCTTGAGTTGGTGGCTTTGTATTTCTCAAGCACACCTTCCAATCGCCTGTCGGACGGCGTAATAAACCTAGATGACGTTACCGCGTTCGGCCCTGCGGCAGGCTCAAACGGAGTGGTGGTCGAAGAATTTGAAGGGCAGAACACGTGGCAGGTACTGGCCAACCAGGAGGCTGTTCCAGACACGGCCCAGCTGTCGGATAACAACCCTCGCAATGGCAGATCAGCTCTTCAATACTCCTGGAATGAAGCGATCTCCGACGGGCAGCGGGGTATCCATCTGCCACCGGGACCTTTCCCGCTCCCGGCCATAGGTGGGCCTGGTTACCAAGTTGGTCAAGAAGTGCGCGTGGAATGGGGCAATCTAGCCGTACCGGTGCAGTTTGTGGGCATAACCAGCCACTTCCCAACCGTGCGCCCGGAGCGTAAGCCTTTCTTCCTCATCGACTTGACCAACTTTCAGGACTATGCCAGGCGACTACCGATGGGTATTGTCGAAAAGCCGGAAGAGATGTGGCTGGCCGTGAGCGAAGAAGCGGATCGGGAGCAGGTCATCGCACAGATAGTCGAGGCCATACAAAGACCGGTCGTTATAAAGGATGCAGAGTCTGTGGTGGCTTTGGCGGAGCGGAACCCCCTGGCCGGAGGCGGCTGGAACGGATTGACCATCTTCAGCATGGTGGCCATCGGCATTGCCGTATTCCTAACCCTGACCGTCCACGCCGTGGTTTCCATCCAAATGGGGAGGACGGACCTGGCAGTGGCACGGGCGTTGGGTTTCTCTCGGCGTCAATTTTTCCTCTCCTTGGCCACGGAGCGGACAATCATCGCCGCATTGGCCATCCTGGCCGGGGCTGCCATGGGCTATTGGCCCGGTCTGGAGATACTGGAACTGATGGATCTGACGCCTCAAGGAGACGCTCCCGTGCCTCCGATGGTTCCGTTGGTGCAGTCCTGGCTGATGTCCGGGGTTATAGCGGGACTGGTAGCCGCTGCTGCCTTCTCGGTTGGGTTAGCGGTTGTTGTGGAAAGACGGCTTAATACCGCCGAAGTATTAAGGGGTGGTATGTGATGCTGCCGATGATTCGGTTCGCTTATGTGATGGCGGTGCGCCGGGTCGTGGCCGGATGGCGGCTGGAAGCTGTGCTATTTGGCGGTATTCTCTTAGCAGTGGCATTGATGGCCAGCGGGGTGATCTTCTCTGACCTACTTTCGAACGCCTCCCTCCGCCATGAACTTCTCCAAGCATCGCCCAAGGACGCCAACATATCCATTCGCTCTTTCAGCAGTCAAGATGAACCGTCCACGCCTATAGGCCGCCGGTCTGTCTACCAAGATAGGCTGGATTTTGTCGAAGCTGAAGCTGCCCAGCCGTTTAGCTCTTTCCTGAAAGACCGGTCGTTGGTGTTGGACACCGCTACCTTCTATTTCGAAGGACACCCGCATCTGGAGTTGGACAACGAGATTCGGCCGAGGGGTTCCATCATCTACATGTCTGGCTTCACCGCCGACCGAGTCACCTTGATACAGGGAAGCTGGCCAAGCTCAGAGAACGCTGCCGCCACTCCGGGGACTCCCGTGGATGTAGCCGTAGACGGTCTTGGTTTTGAATTGCTGGGCCTAAAAGTTGGCGAGGTCATGGACGTATTCCCGGCGGCGTCATTCACTGACCCACCTTCTATGCCAGTGCGTATATCCGGAGTATTTGAGCGAGTGGATCCCGAAGACGAGTTTTGGTACGAGACAGGCTCTGACTTCAGCCTGAGCAACGACCGCTGGACCATTATCCCGCTGTTCACCAGTGAAGAGTCAGTCATTAACCGGGTGCTGGGCGAATATCCCACTCTGTACACAGACATCACCTGGTATTACTTCCTAGACCGCGACGGGTTACGGGCCGATGATGTAGAGGACTTAAAACAGGCGATAATCCAGGCTGAGTCCGATATCAGATTCGGTTTGAAGAATTCTAGTTTTTCCATTCGGCTGGACAATCTCTTGGAGAGCTTCGAGGAGCAGTTGATATTAGCCAGAGTACCTCTGTTCTTAGTCGTGTTCCTGATTACAGGAATCTTGCTCTACTACCTGGCGCTAGTGGCCGGGCTGATAGTCCGTTCACGCTCCAGCGAGATCGCCATGCTGAAGAGCCGAGGGGCAACCACTTCACAGTTAGGACTACTTGGGCTGGGTGAAGGCCTGCTTCTCGGTATACCTGCAGTGATAATCGGACCATTCCTGGCCATGGGAGTTGTAAGGGTCCTGGGCAAGGTATTTTTCTCTTTGGGGGGCGGCGCTGAGGAACTGTCAGGCGTTCCGGTGGTCGTATCCCAAGGGGCTGCGGTGCTTGGACTGATAGGGGGAGGACTGGCCGTGGGGGTGTTCACTTTTGCCAATTTGGCTGCCGCAAGACACGGTATCGTTGAGGCTAGGCAGTCTGGTGCGCGTCCTCCAACGGCGTCATTCCTCCATCGTTATTATCTGGACATCTTGTTGCTGGCCCTGATTGGCCTGCTTTGGTGGCAGATACAAAGCCGGGGCACGTTCTTGGTTCAATCGATAGGAAGCCAGCAGCTGGAGATCGACTATAGCCTGTTAGTAGGGCCGGTTCTTGGTCTTTTCGCAGTTGGCCTGGTGATAATGCGCCTATTCCCTTTGCTTGCCTTGTTACTCTCGTGGTTGGCCGCGCCTTTTGCGCCCTCATGGCTTGTTCATTCGTTACGTCATGTGGCTCGAGACCCGATGGTTCCTGGTATCTTGATCGTGCTGTTAACCTTGGCGACGGCTTTGGGCGTCATCGGCAGCGCCTTCAGCTCGACATTGGAACAAAGTCAGGAGGAACGGGCTCTATACGCCGCGGGAGCCGACTTGAGGGTTCGCCACAGTGGCGCCTCCAGCGAAACCCCTGGCGGCCGGTTCGCCAATCAGGTGAAAGACCTACCTGGTGTCCTCAATGCCGCCGATGTTCATCGCGCAAATGCACAGATAACCACGACGGGTTTTAGTTCCTCAGCCGCGATTTTGGCTGTGGACGCTAACAGCATGGGGGACGTTGCTTGGTTCCGTGAAGACTTGGCCAGCGGGAAGTCGTTGGGAGAGATTTCTCGGTTGCTACTGGATGGGCCGGAAACACCTAAAGGACTGCTGCTTCCTGAAGATGCAAGGGGATTTTCTATCTGGGTGCAGCCGGCGGGATTGAACCCCGGAGCAAACCTATGGGCGAGGATGCGTGACTCCCGAGGGTTGTTCTTCGACACATTGGTGGGGAATCTAGGCGCGCCGGGTTGGAACAAGATACAGTCGGACTTAACACCAGTGGTCGCCGCTGGTCGTCGCTTTAACACCAACGCGCGTTCGGTTGATATGGTTCCACCCTTCTCACTTCAGTCGTTCCAGATTACTGATAGTCTCCGCACCCTCGGCTCTAGCGATCTAGGATCTGTATTCTTTGGACGACTCGACGCCTTGACCCCGGATGGGCCCTTGGTCCTTTCTGATTTCGCTGCCTCGGACGACTGGTCTGTGATTGAAGATTTTTCTCGTCCAGGACTGTACGCCTTAGAGTCCAGCAGGTCGGCTGCTGGCGAGCGATTCCCTTACGCCACACGGTTCAGCTGGGCAACCGGCGGTGTCGGCATGCGGGGGTTGCGGCCCGGACCTACCGAGGCTCCTCTTCCGGCTCTGGCCAACGAAGGGTTCTTGGAGGACGTTGACGCCTCGGTCGGCGATGATGTGATCTTGGGCCTTTCCACCTATTCAATCATGGTCAACATAGTCGGCGTGGTCAACTACTTCCCTACCATGGATCCAGGAGACAAGCCTTTCGTTGTGGTGGACCTGGATTCCTTTGAGGGGGTCACCAATCAACATAGCCCCATTCCGTTGCTGGGATCCAATGAGATATGGGTGGACTTGGTCATCAATCCTGGGTTAGATGGGGATGAGCTTTCCCCCGCGATTGGAAGCTCTATAGACGCGGGAGAAGTTACTGAATCGATAGAGCAACTAGGAGTTAGCGTAAGAGAGGTATACGACGCTGCTCTAATGGTCGAGTCGAGAGTTGACCAACCCTTGGTCAACGCGGGATGGGGAGCACTTTTAGTGCTCCTGTTCTTGGCCGTGGCCTTGGCCAGCGGCTCGGGAGTCATGCTCTTTTCGTTCTTGGACACGAAGGATCGCCAGACGGAGTTCGCCCTGCTCCGCACGTTGGGTTCGACCGGTGGACAGTTGCGGGGCATCGTATGGTTTAATCTATTTTTGATCGTGATCTGCGGCGTGGCCTTGGGCACCTGGCTGGGCCATCTGATCGGTTCCAGCCTCCTTCCACTCATGGAAGTGGCCGAAGAAGGAGAGCGGGTGACGCCTCCGATGGTACTTACGACCGATTGGTTGGCGTTGGGAGTGTCATACCTGGTATTGGCGGTGGTCACTGTGGGAACGGTGCTCTGGCTAGCGTGGTTGAGCTCTAAGATACAGGTGCAGCAGGTCCTTAGAATGGGAGATGCAGGATGACCCAGTTCAATGACTATTTGGCCGCAACCAGAACGGCAGTTCCGGACTCAGGCCTTTATATAGATTGCCGCGATCTATTCAAGATTTACAAAAGGGCAGACTTGGAGGTCGTAGCTCTGCGCGGCTTGGACCTGAGCGTCGAGTCCGGCGAGTTGATCGCTGTCATCGGTGCCAGTGGGAGCGGAAAGAGTACGTTGCTAAACATACTGGCTGGATTAGACCGACCCTCTGCCGGTCAGGTGTTGGTAGGCACACGGGACTTGCTGGACGTCTCCGACAGCGACCTGGTTATGTACCGGCGTTCGGAGGTCGGCTTTGTTTGGCAGGCAACTGCCCGGAACTTGGTTCCTTATCTGTCGGTGTCCGATAACATCGAACTGCCTATGGCGCTAACGGGGCTGTCGGCCAAAGCCCGGCGCGCATGGTCTGAAGAACTTCTGGAATCGCTGGGAATGATAGACAAAGCTAAGCGGCTCCCTTACCAGTTGTCGGGAGGAGAGCAGCAACGTGCCGCCATAGCTGTAGGCTTGGCCAATAAGCCGCCTTTGCTCCTGGCTGATGAGCCTACTGGAGAACTAGACACCGAGAACGCGGACGCAATCTTCGAGATGATCCGCGGATTGAACCGCTCCTATGGTGTGACCGTGGTGACCGTCACTCACTATGCAGGCGTATCCAAATTTGTAGATCGAGTGGTCCATATCCGCGACGGGCGTATCGGATCTGAGACATTCTCGAGACCAGATTACCGTCGCGACGGTGGCACAGTGGAAGAGGAATACGTTGTGGTGGACGCCGCGGGAAGATTGCAGTTGCCACATGATTTGGCAGAACGTTTTCGGCGTGGGGGATTGGCCAAAATACAGTCGGATGACCGGCAGATCACTATCGACCCACCTGGGACCAATCCTCGGCAGCCCCGGAGCAGGAGTTAACGGCGTATGCAGGCTAGCGACGGACCTATCTTGACAGCTTCGGCGGTAAGCCGGGTATTCGGCTCTGGCGAAACAGCCGTAACGGCCCTTTCCGCCATCAACCTGACTGTGGAGCAGGGAGATTTTCTGGCGGTCACTGGCAGGTCGGGTTCCGGCAAAACCACATTATTGAACCTAATGTCGGGCCTAGACCGTCCGAGCACAGGTTCAGTTCACTTCCACGGAGACGACCTGTCCCAACTTCGGGAAGCCGACTTGGTAGACATGCGCCGTCATAGGATCGGGTTTGTGTTCCAATCGTTCGGTCTCATGCCGCTGTTGTCTGCTCAGGAGAACGTGGAACTCCCGCTGCACATCAGCGGGATGCCCTGGAGGGAGCGAAGACAACTCGCGAGCGAGTCGCTTCAGGCGGTGGGACTGGGCACCCGGGCTCGGCATCGGCCCTTTGAACTCTCGGGTGGTGAGCAACAGAGAGTGTCTATCGCCAGGGCCTTGGTAACCCAACCCGAAGTGGTCTTCGCTGACGAACCTACCGGAGAGCTGGACGCTTCCACCGCCCGGTCCATCGCAGAGACACTGGCTGAAGTTGCTGCCTCTAGGCGTGCTACGGTGATCGTTGCCACCCACGACCTGGACCTGGCCGCAACTGCACAGCGGCGCGTGGATCTGGTTGATGGACAGGTGATCTC
>CAJWGH010000029.1 GCA_913031095.1 uncultured Chloroflexota bacterium
AGTGCTGCCAGTGGAAAAGACGTCAACACCCCTGATGCGGGATGCGATCTGAGCAAATGGTAACGCACCTAGGAAATACCCGGCGCCGATGGCCAGAATTATGTTTTGGATGATTAGAGGGCCGTTAATCATGAAGTAGCGACAGTCTTTGGCCGATAGTTCAGGTGTTGGGAGACGGAAGCAACATGTAGCGATGGTGCTCTCAGTAGGGAAGAAGGCATTGGTATCTTCTGTTTCAATCATATACCAGCCAACGGGGATGGGGATAGGAGTCTAATTGCGGAAACAAAGCATTACTGTTTTTCTCCAACGTACCACCAGCAGCTTAGTTCGTATGCTCCCAACGGCTTCCTAAACTTGGACATCGTGCCTGGCGAACTTCCCATTGGACTCCATTTGACCAGAACCCCACTCATGGACTGAAATGCCAAATACGCCGCGAGCTTGCCTAACAACTTTTACTGGTGCGGCGTCTTGTATACTTCGGATGTATCTCCCATTCAATAGATTCAAAAGTCTTGTTTGTGTTTCACATAGGGACTGTTAACACCTTAGGAGAACCAATGACGACCCAATCTGCACTGTCCGGCATGGTGGTTCTAGATCTGACCCAAATAATGGCCGGCCCGTTTTGCACTATGGTGCTGGCTGATATGGGAGCTGATGTGATAAAAGTGGAGAAACCCAACGGTGGCGACGACAATCGCCGCATGGGCCCACCCTTTATCAAGAACTGGTCGGCTGGCTTCCTTGCCTTGAACCGCAACAAGCGCAGTCTGGCTGTCGACCTTCGCAGTGAGGCTGGTCAGACTATGTTCAAGCGTTTGGTTGAAGGGGCCGACGCTGTGGTGGAAAATTTTCGGCCAGGCGTAATGGGCCGTCTCGGCTTGGGTTATGAGCGCCTGGCTGAAATCAAACCCAGCCTGGTCTACTGTTCCGTGTCTGGATTCGGCAATACCGGCCCCGATGCTGCCAAGGGTGGGTTCGATTTGGTGGCTCAAGGTGTGAGCGGACTGATGAGCATTACCGGACACCCGGAGATGCCGCCTGCAAAAGTAGGGGTGCCGATTACTGACATCTCTGCCGGGCTGCTTTCGGCTAACGGCATACTTTGTGCCTACATTCACGTCCTTAAGACCGGCCAAGGCCAGCAGGTGGACACGTCGCTGATGGAAGCTGGCGTGGCGTATACCGTGTGGGAGTCCTCGGTCTACTTCGCCAATGGTGAGATACCGGGCCCTCTGGGTTCGGCCCACCGCGTCTCAGCCCCGTACCAAGCTCTCCGCACCGCCGACGGCCACCTGAATATCGGCGCCGCTACTCAGCCCACCTGGGAGCAGTTGTGCCGAGCCATTGGGGCCGAGGATCTGATCGATGATTCGCGTTTCAAACTGGCCGGCGACCGCAAGAACTATCAGGACGAACTTGCCCTCCTGTTGGAAGAGACTTTTACAACTGACACCACCGCTAACTGGCTCAAAATGCTGGAAGAGGCGGGGGTCGTAGCCGGACCAATCTACAACATGGAACAGGTCTACAAAGACCCTCAGGTGCTGGCCCGTAACATGCTGGTTGACCTAGAAGACCCCGACCTGGGTACCGTACATAACATTGGGATTCCTGTGAAGCTGTCGACCACCCCCGGCCAGATACGCACACGAGCTCCCATGCTAGGAGAACACTCTGTTGAAGTGCTGCTAGAACATGGCTTCAGTCAGGCTGAGGTGGATGAATTGCTCGTAGAGGGAGTGGTGCTAGGGAACCAAGGACCAGGTGCACAGCGATAGTATTACTTAGGCCAAACGAACCGGCGAATGCACTCGCCGGTTTTTTGAGTCAAGTTCCGCGGAGCATATGATTGACACCTATAGATGGCCTGTATCACGAAGATTGTTGCGAACGCCGAACAAAACAATCATGTGGTGGCGCTGGCCAAAAAGGAAATTGTGAACTTCCGCCAAGCTTGGAATCGGAATAGCCGCAGCTAACCAGCTGTTCGCCACGGCTGACCTTCTGTGGCTTTGAGGAATTCTTCTACCAGGATGGGGCTGGAGACGATTACGCTGGGGGTGAAGAGGGCGCCGTCGTTGCCTTGGCGGTCCACTACTTTGGCGCCTGCTTCTTGGGCGAGAACCAAGCCACCGGCTAAGTCCCAGGGCATAAGAGAGTGGTGGAAATACAGGTCGACGCGTCCTGCGGCAGCGTAAGCCAATCCCAGACCAGAAGAACCCATGAAGCGAATGCTGTACATCCCAGGCCAGAGCGACCTCACCAAATCCAACGCGAATCCGGCCTTCTCGTCAACATAGCCAAGGTCGCAGCATAATAGGCTGCGGCTAAGTTCGGTGGTCTCTGAAGCGGTGATTTTCGTGCCGTTTAGGAACGCTCCTTGGCCTTCGATGGCCGTGAACATCTCTTCACGCACCGGGTCGTAGGTCAGGCCGGCCATGATGTGGTTGTCTTTGGCTAAGGCGATGATGGTGCAGAAGTGAGGGATGCCGTGGGCATAGTTTCGGGTGCCGTCCAAAGGGTCCACTACCCACTTGTAGGGGGAGTCGCCCTCCACCGGCTTGGATTCTTCGGCTAGTATGCTGAACTCTGGGAACTCGCCGGTGAGCAGGTTAAGAATGGTCTCCTCGGCGGCCAGGTCGACCTCGGTCACGATGTCCGATCGGCCTTTAAAATGGACCTCGTGCTCAGAGCTAAACCGGTCGCGTATGATCTTCCCGGCGGCCCGGGCGGCCTGCAAAGCAACATCCATGGCTCCGCGTCCATTCTTTGATACAGGCAATTCTTCAGGCATAAAACCTACTAACTAGAGAAAATAATCCGAAAACGGCCGAAAGCTGCTCGCTGAAAACTATCAGCTATTACACCAATCCCATCTTGTCGTAGACCTCGGCGATGGTCTCCTGTGCGATAGCTCTAGCCCGCTTGCCGCCCTCGTATAGTATCTCTTGTACGTAGCCGGGACGGGCCTTGATGTCTTCGCGCCGTTCCCTAAGTTCCCTAAGATAGTCGTTGATGTTATCGGCCAGGTGGCGCTTGCAGTCGACACAGCCGCGTGTGGCGGTGGTGCATTCTTGGTGAACCGTGGCTGTTGCCTCCGCCCCAGTGAAGATTTTATGCAGCGAGTAGATATTGCAGACCTCCGGGCGTCCGGGATCGTCCCGGCGCAGCCGTTGTGGGTCCGTATATGCGGTCAGTACCCGTTTGGTAGTCTCCTCTGGAGTGGCAGCCAGGTCGAGGTGGTTGCCCATAGTTTTGGACATTTTGTTCTGGCCGTCTAGGCCGATTAGCAACGGTGCTTCAGTGAGTTTGGCCTGGGGCTCGGGAAAGGTCTCTCCGAACATGTTGTTGAAGCGGCGGACGATCTCTCGGCAGAGTTCGATGTGAGGCACTTGATCCTGGCCCACAGGCACAGTGTCGGCTTTGTACAGAATGATATCGGCGGTCTGGAGTACCGGATAGCCCACCAATCCGTAATTGACTGTCTCCTCGGTCTCGTCCATCTGACGCACTTTGTCCTTGAAGGTCGGCACGCGGGTCAGCCAACCCAGAGGAGTGACCATGCTAAGGAGGGTGTGGAGAGTCATGACTTCAGGAACGTGGGACTGGACGAACACAGTGCTTTTTTCCGGGTCGATGCCGGCCGCTAGCCAGTCCAAGACCATGTCCTCGATGTTGGGCTTGATTTGGTCTACTTCTTCGCCTGACTCGAGGGTCGTCAGCGCATGAATGTCCACGGCGCAGTAGATGCAACTGTAGTCCTGCTGCATGGTGACCCAGTTTTGGAGAGCACCCATGTAGTTGCCCAGATGGAGCAGCCCAGTAGGCCGCATTCCGGAGAATATCACGCCTTTATGACTAGTATTGGCTGGTTGAGTCATGGCCCTGAATCATGCATAGATTCGGCGAATTTCACGCCTGCTGGAACCAAAAAAGTTTAGCATAAGGTGATATGGGCAGCAAGGTTGAAAGAGCGATGAGATCAGTTTGAACCTGACTTCTTTGCGTGCGATTCCAGCAGACCACCGGAATATCCGGGGTCTTCCAACCCGCGTTGTTCGCCGCGCAAATACCCTATCTGGCCGCCGTGCTGGTTGAACTCCCAAAGCAGTTGCTGGCACATGATTGCCAGGTTGATCGTCCCGCCCCTAGGATTGGTTACCACTAGGTCGTCGAAATCGGTCGGGCTTAGAGAATCGAAGTATTCGACGCTATCTTGGCGGACTGTCGCGACGTATTCCAACAGCGCGGTGGTGTCCGGGGCTTTGTAGGCTTTCAGGTCGTCTATGGTGAAGCCATAGCCGGTGTCGCCACCTGCGGCTGGGGCTCTTCCAAGTCTTTCGGCCCAGTCTCCGCCTTCCCACACTTGGGCGTCGCCCTTGAGTCTGGTGTGAAGCCAGCGGTCCAAGGTACGGCCGTAGTGCCATACTAAGAATGCGATTGAGGAACACTCGGTGTTGGGGCTCCAAGCCATCTCGGCAGGAGTAAGGCTGTCAACGGAACGCATCATCGAGTTGTAGTGCTGCTCGAAACAGCCCTGAACAAAGGCCTTTAGTTCCATGAGTAAATCACCTGCCTGAGCCGAATAGACTGCCAATTGTAGCGAGCAGATACGCAAAACAGCGAAGTAGGTCTACGGAGTAGGAAGAGGCCTATTTATCAGTGAGGTTTAAAGAAAACGATCGTACAGGGCCGTTATTCTTCAGGTTCGGAGTCTAAGCGCCCGCCCAATTCACTGAGAAACTGCTCGATCTCAGGCGAAAGTTGGGTGGTGGAGGTAGGAGTCTCTTTGGAATCGGCGGCCGAAGTTTCTTCCGAATCTAGCTGAGCATCGTAGTAGGCTTCCATCTGCTGGATGAGCGTCTTCAGCTCGGTGTTCCGCTCAAGAGTGGAGTTAAGTTCCCGGTATTGGCGCTGTCCCCGTCGTATCGGAGCCAGGTCGGCTGGGATATTGTTGTAGACGGACGACAGCACTTCAATCATCCGTGAGGTGCCGGCGTAGTCCTCTTCCAGTTGTACATACTGGGGCAAGTGAACCATGAAGTTGATGGACTCTATGTCTGCTTTCTCGACACCTTCTGAGAGGAGGTTCATGATTGTCGTCGGGCCCTGGTAGGTACTTTGGCGTACCTTGAAATTGGGCACCGGCCGGTTCTGGGGGACGTCGCCGAGACTGCCTGTTACCAGAAGTGGCCGAGTGTGAGGTACTGCGTCATACATGGCGCCTAGGCGACAGTAGCGCTTAACGTCGAAGTGGTTTACCACTTCAAGGATTGAATCAGTGTAGTCCTCTCCATTTGAGTGCGGCTCCATCAGATGAAGGAACAGATAATCAGGTCCATCGTCAGTGATGGCGTAGCGAATGATGCTGTTGGGTATTTTGACCTCGCGCTTGCCGTCTACCAGTCGCATGTTAGGTCGGTAGCGCGTGAAGTCAAAGAAGGTTCCGGGACGTGATAGACGTCCCAATTCCTTGGAACCCATGAACCGTTCCAGTCGGTTAAGTGTGAGGGTTCCCACGCTGCCGACATCCACCCAGGGGCGGATCATCGCGAATACGTGGGGGTCTCTCAGTTCGGGGAGTGGTTCGTTCAGTTCAAAAGCGCCGATTTGCATAGGCCCATCTTCCCAGATTAGCTTCGAGTTTTCAAGTCCCGATACGCCTTAGACCCGGAATCATCCAGGCGGGGATAGGCACGGCGGTTACTGATTCAGCATGGTGTCGGCCGAACCCAGTCCTTCCAGCGCCAGTCCGTAGCCCAGCAGGTCGTGAATCTGGCGCTTGACTACTAAAGTCATGGCCACCCGGCTATAGCGCAATACGATGTCTGACTGCTGAGACATCTGTTTAGCCAACTCCCAAGCGCGTGGCAGCAGGTCGGCTTGGGGCATGACTTCGTTCACGAGGCCAAGAGTCTTGGCTTCTGCAGCCTCAATCCGCTGTCCGGTGAGAAGGAAGTAGCGTCCTCGGTTCACGCCCAGCAGAAGCGGGTAGACGATGTGCATGCCGTCGCCTGGCACTAGGCCGCTCATGAAATGGCCTGAGTCCTGAAACGCGGCTGTATCAGAGGCCAGAACAATGTCGCAGAGGAGAGGAATCTCGGAGTGACGAAGGGCGGGTCCATTGATGGCGCTAATCATCGGAACTTCAACATCCAGCAAGCTGGTGAGGATACGCTTGCCTTCCCAATAGGTTTGATCCCACTCGCGTGGCGACCGTTTGGGGGTTGTGGCGGCGGTCCCCTGTGGCCCGGTGAATGCGTCTCCGGAACCGGTCATGATGACTATCCGGTTTTCGGTGTCGCTGCCCACATCCACGAAGACCTGGGAAAACTCCTGGTGCGGGCTGCCGCCCCATTGCAAAGGGCCGTCGTCGGTATGGAACGTCATCTGCAGGATGCCGTTGTGCCGCTCCATCTTGATGCTGGGATACTTGTCGGAGTATTGGTCAAGAGAAGTCATTGCGATATCTCCCGTAGATGCTTTCGGGTCCAGAATTACTGATGGTATGAGTTAAAGCATGCCGACAAATCAGAGCGCGGTGCTGTTCGCACCGCTGGCCTACACGTCGGTGGTTGACTGCGGTGGGAATGGATCTATAGGTGTGCTGCTGGGCGGTGGTTCAGGTACTTCTGCGGCGGGCTGATTGGTCTCAGATTGAGAGGCCGCTTCTTTAGGGACGGCATGCCGAACCACGAAATTGGCTACGTCACGGTTTAGGGGGTCGTCCAAGTCGCAGCCCCGCAGTAATGAGAACTCGGGGTCGAGTTCTTCCAGCATCTGCTGGACTTTGACGTTACCATGACGGGCGGCCAACGCATAATCGAGCCCACGTGTGTCCCGGTCTAAGGAGCGTTCGTGTTCCTCGCTTTCTTCCAATTCGATGTCGTAATCGACGCGGTCGGCGATGGCCAAAGCTTCTAGCGCTTTCCGGCGAGAGCTGTCGATGTCTTTAAAAAGCGTGTAAAGCTCGATTACGGCGCTGGCAGCCTGTCCAAGCAGTTCCGGTACTCGGACTTGTTTCTCAGCCGCAGAATGGACGGCTTGCTTCGCCTGGACGATGGATTCCTCTTTTGCCCGTCGACGTTCGTCTTCTTTCTGGGCTTTGGCCTTTTGCAGACGCAACTCGGGGGCTTGGGAGGCTAGGGGTTGTAGCCTCTGCATTTCGATTTCGGCAGATTCTGCCTGCCTAAGCCGCTGTTGAAGGTCGTCGTTGAAGCCGTCTATGTTGACCATATCGATTGCTCCTAATTCTATGGGTACAGCCCCTTGGAATTCTTGGATGGATCAATCCAATTGGGTGCACGCGATGAGGGCAATGAAACCACTACCCCATCTAGCCATGATAACGAGCTAAGCCCAACTGCCCGTGCTTAACCTTGTGCAGATTTTGGGTATTTCGAGACCGGTTTGCGCCTGCCTTGACCCACGCGGACGCCTTGAATAGACTCCATTGGCATAGTCCCTATCTTGTTCAACTTGGTTTATCAGGCGGTCAAGAAAGATGAGTCGCGCTGCTTTTATCTACGAAGATGCCCTTTCTCGTCACGAGTTGCGCTCGGACCACCCAATGCGTCCGGTGCGGCTGCGTTACACATATGAACTGCTCCAGGAATACGCGGCCTTTGATCATCCGGATGCGGTTCTGTTGGACCCCAGATCTGCCACCGATGAGGAACTAGCTTGGCTGCACACCCCAGAGTATGTGGCCGCCGTGAAAGCCCTAGGCTCTGGATCACCTGTCAGTATTGATGCCGCTCGGTTCGGATTCAGCGGCCAAGGTGATAACCCCGTGTACCCGAAGATGTTCGAAGCTGCGGCGCTGAGCACTGGAGGGTCTTTGCTTGCTGCCGAACTGGTCGCCAGCAAGAAAGTGGCCGCGGCGTTTAACATTTCAGGCGGCCTGCACCACGCCGCAGCGAACCACGCCTCTGGGTTCTGCGTGTTCAACGACCCGGCCCTGGCGGTCCAATATTTCTTGAGCCAGGGCAAACGGGTCGCTTATGTGGATATCGACGCCCATCACGGCGACGGCGTGCAGGAGGCTTTCTATGACAATGACCGGGTGCTTACGATCTCGGTTCACGAATCGGGCCAGTGGTTGTTCCCAGGCACAGGTTCAGTGGCCGAGTTAGGAGAAGGCAAAGGCCGCGGCTTCTCTGTCAATCTACCGCTATACCCCTACACCAGTGATGACGACTACGTTGAGGCATTTGGCCAAGTAGTACCGCCGCTGATCAAGGCCTTCGCTCCGGACGTGCTGGTAACTCAACTGGGAATCGACAGCTACTACAATGATCCACTGACCCATTTGCAAGTGACCACGGAAGGTTACATAGAAGCGGTACGGCAATTGGCAGGCCTAGGGTTGCCGTGGCTGGCATTGGGAGGAGGCGGCTATGACGTTAACGCCGTAGCTAGGGCGTGGACCTTGGTCTACGGAGTGATGCTTGATGTTGAATGGCCAGACCAGCTGCCAACGGCGTTCGTTCAAGAGCACGGAGCAGGACGTCTGCGCGACCAGCTGAGTCCGGAGATTCCTTCAGAAATAAAATTAGAGGCTCGAAGGTATCTGGAAGAAACAGTTGGGGCGATCCGCCATCAGATATTCCCTTTGCATGGGTTGTAACCGGCCGTAAATAGACCCTGCCGGGAGCTCTAAATGTCCTGCTGATGGCTTCGCCGGCTGAAAGCATATATCGTCCGTGTTAGATGGCTTTAAAACATTAAGGCGGTAACAAAATCGGACGAAACCCAGCGTTTACGTTGATTTGTCTACTATGCGATCCTACAGGTGAGTACTAGTCAGTCTCAGTTCCCGCAGGAACCCGATAAGGACGGATCTCACCACTTGGGGAAATTCGGCCAATTCTTCCATGAGCGTAACATCAAAGGTCTAGGACTCCAGCTCATGGAATCGTCTAAATAGCGGGCTTAGACCATAGTTCTGCCCGCTCATCC
>CAJWGH010000030.1 GCA_913031095.1 uncultured Chloroflexota bacterium
TAAATCCGGCAGTAGCCAGTTTACGGGTCGGCGTAAGTGTGATGCCCGGGACCGAGGTCGCGGTCATCGCTAAACAAGAAGGTCTGATCCAGGATGAGTGCGAACTGGTGAAGCCCACTTTTTACATAGCCGATGAGGTCAAAGACTGGATCGTCCCCTATCTTCAGGAGCAGGTAGCACAGAACCCTCGCTGGAACCTGAGCTAAGTTGTCCAAGATGGTTCCATTATTGAGCGCAGGCTTTATATCCCGCCGGTCCCTGCCAATGCCCGTCTCTTCCTAAGAACACGACACCCGCACGCTGCCCAACCAGGGTCTGAGACATTGCTCATCATTGGCCAGACATGTAAAAAATTGCATCCACATAGAACCAGCTGTTCTTGCGCCTGGTGGCAGTTACTTTGAATCAGATGCTGTGCCACTTAAGCTGGGCGAGCCTTTGCGGATCACGCCGAACCAGACAGCAACCAAAACCGTGGCGGCTGCAGCTCCGGTCATGGCGACACCCCAACTCCACACGCCGGCTGCCAGGGCCAGGGGGAATGCTCCAAGAAAGTGGAAGCCCGGTGTAAATTGAAGCACTCCCATCACCCTGCCACGCACTTCTGAGGGCGATTCTAACTGGACCATTGTGGATGAGAACGGCCAAACAGCTCCAAGGCCGAAAACCCCCACCAATAGGAACAACACCCACGAGAACCAGAACCAGTCACACCACGCAAAGGCGATTAGGAACGTGGCGAACAGCCCTACACTGATCAGCATGGAGCGGTAGATGTTGTTTGTGCCCAGCAAGGGCAGAAACACATTGCCGATCAGAGAGCCGATGCCTGACGCCAGATATAGCAGTCCAACTCCGGCCGCGCCAGCCCCTAGAGTCTCTTTGGCCATGGCTGGAAGTATCTGCAGATGGGACATGCCAAAGCCACCGAATGAACAGGTAATAACGATAACCGTGAGCACCACAGGATTGTTCTTGATGTAAGAGAGTCCTTCCGCGAAATTCCTGAAGACCGACTGGGATACCACTGTCATCAGTTGGCTGGTGCGCCCGATTTTGGCCACACAGGCCATGCTCACGACATAGCACCCGGCGATGGCCAGAAGGCTTTCCGATAGGCCCCAGACCTCGATGATTACCCCCGCTATCGGTGGGCCTGCTATACGGCCTGCGTGGACGGCGGCGTTCTGCATCGCGATGGCGTCCAACAGTGACGCCTGGTCTACTAGATCAGAAACCATCGTCATTCGGGCCGGCATATTCAATGACTGGACTACACCCAGTAAAGCTGCTACAGCATACACATGCCGTATAGCAATGGCGTCGGCTAGGGTGAGGATGCCCAGAGCGGCAATCAGCCCGGCTACTCCAGCTTGAGTGATGATTAGCACGTAGCGGCGGTCGAACCGATCGGCGAGCACACCAGCGACGATCAGAAATGCTACGTTTGGAACCCCATATAGAAAGATGACCAAGCCTAATTGTGCGGATGAACCGGTTACTTCCAGCACCAACCAGCCAATGGCGAGGAACTGGGTAGCCTGGGCGACCGACTGGGTGGAGCTACCCAACCAGAACCAGCGGAAACCTGGCTGGCGGAGGATAACTAGAAGACGGCTAAAACAATCCGCCATCCTCGGTTTGGCGGCTGCCGGTTCAACCAGGCTCATAGTCTACCGCTAAGAACCGCTTTCGGGCGCTTCTTCCAACTCCGGCGACCCCAGTCTCCCAGACTCAATCGGGAGCCTAGGGATGGTCTCGCCGGCATCTGCAGCGATGGCTGTCTCCATGGCCTGAATTGCCACTTCAATCTGCGCGTCATCCGGCTGCCTGGTCGTCAATTTCTGTAACCAAAGGCCCGGCTGGGCAATCATCTTCCCGAACCAAGCGTCTTGATGGCTTCCACTGAACCGGAGGAACTCATAACTCACTGCCGCAATTACAGGAAGAAGAAGGATTCGGGAAGCGATCCGCCATTCCAGAGGAGGACCGAGGAGCAAAGCAAACACCACCACTGAAACCACAACCACGGTTAGTAGAAAGGCCGTTCCACATCGGGCATGGGGAGTGCCAAACTTCCGCACGTTTTCAACGGTCAGTGGCAAGCCGGCCTCCAGGGCATGCACGGTCATGTGTTCCGCGCCGTGGTAGGCGAAGACCCGTTTAACGTCCCGAAGGAGACTTATAGCGCTGATATACCCCAGCAAGAAAAGCAATCTGATAACGCCTTCGACTATCTCGCTGAGTAGGTCTGAATTCAGAACCGGGTTTAGTGCCCAAGCGATGAGCAGCGGCGTGATGAAGAAGAGTCCGATTCCGAATACCAACGAGACTCCCAATGTGGAGGCCATCACCCATCCCGGAATTCCCTCTTCCGCATCTGGGTCACGGTCCATAGCGGCCATGTTAGCGGAGAGCTGAAGAGCTTTTATACCCAAGAGCATGGTCTCCAGCAAGGTGAGAAAACCGCGAACTAAGGGCCACCGTCGCGGGCGCCCGTTGTAGAGCGAACTTAGCGGCTCTTGGTGCCGTTCGATGGAGCCATCTTCCCGCCGGACCGCGAGACCGAAGTTATCACGGCCCCGGATCATCACTCCTTCAATCACGGCTTGTCCGCCGTACATGTGTGGCGTCTGATCTGCCAATTTAAGTCCCCTAATAACTTAGATGCTTGTTCTGGGTTTCAAACCCGTTCGCGGCCTAAATGAAAAATCGAGGGCTGACGGCCCTCGATTTCCCGATACTTTTTTTCTAACGAGGCAACGGATGGTTCCGTCTCGGACGGGAGAGATTATCCCAGATTGTAGCGGCGCTTCATGCGCTCGATACGGCCTTGGGTGTCAACGACGCGCTGCTCACCAGTGTAGAAAGGGTGGCACTTACTGCACACCTCTACGCGGAGGGCTGGTTTGGTGGCACCGGTATTGAACACGTTACCACAGGAACACGTCACTGTTGAGTTGTAAAAATAGGGGTGAATCTCTGCTTTCATTTCTTAAATATCCCTCTAGAACTTGGCCGCAACTAGGCCGCCTCCACTGGGTACACACTGACCCGTCGGCGCCCCTTGGCTGCCCATTCAAACTTCACTTCGCCGTCAACAGTCGCGAATATGGTGTAGTCTTTACCCAGCCCGACGTTGGTACCCGGCTTGATGCGGGTACCTCGTTGTCGGACGATTATGCAGCCACTGGTGACTTTCTCACCGCCGTACCGCTTTACGCCAAGCCGCTTTGCATTGCTATCTCGGCCATTATTAGTGCTGCCGCCGGCTTTCTTATGAGCCATTAGTTGTTCCCTTCTCCGCCTTCGTTCGCAGTCGCTGCTACCCGTTGCCTGGAGGCACGGGGTTTATTCAATTCGATGTCTCGAATCCGCAAGCGAGTGTAGGTCTGCCGGTGACCGCGCTTTCTGCGGTAGCGGTTCTTGGCCTTGTATTTGAAGACCATCAGCTTGCGGTCTTTGTAATGGGACAGGACCTGGGCTGTGACCTTGGCCCCCTCAACTAGAGGGGCGCCAATCGTGACCTCTCCACCATCGGAGAGGGCTAATACTTCACCAAACTCAGCTACTGAGTCCACTTCGTCGGGCAGGAGCTCAACATCCAATGTGTCACCGGGCTTAACCCGGTATTGTTTCCCACCTGTTTTAAATACAGCGTAATCCATATAATCCTCGGCACTCAATACTACGGGAGCCCTTTGAACCTGTCAAGGAATTTCGTGCCCAATCCTGCCTGAGCAAACGGACTCTGCGACTAGTTATCAATGGCCAAATCCGTATCATGCGCTTCGATTGCTTTTGGAAAGGTTGATATATAATTTGGGCGAGAAGCTTTCAGCCCCGAACCACGACCTCCCACCAATAGAGGTTGACCACAAGTTTAATCTTGAACTGCCTGCCGGGGCAGCGGCGATGAGCTGTACCATGGACCGACTACGGGGACAAGAACTCAAGGCGGCGTTCTCCGCGGCTACCGACCGGCTGGAGGAATTCCGGGACGCTGTGAACGCCCTCAACGTGTTCCCCGTTCCAGACGGGGATACCGGCACCAACATGCTTCTGACGATGCAGGCGGCTTTGGAAGCAGCGACCAGAGAGTGCCCTGATTGCCAAGAACACAGCGTTGCATCAGTCTCTTCGTCTCTCGCTCAAGGAGCTTTCTTCGGCGCTCGTGGCAACAGCGGCGTGATTCTCTCGCAATTTTTCAAAGGTTTTTCGGATGCGTTAGAAGGCAAGGAATTCCTGACAACCAAAGACCTGCCGTTGGCTTTCAAGCTAGCATCCGACGGGGCATACCACTCGGTGGGCAGCCCAGTCGAAGGCACCATGTTGACCGTCTTCAGAAAGGCTTCCGAAGCGATACAAGGCGAGGACAGTGATCTGCTTGGACTCTGGGAAACTGCCTACATAGCCTCTCAGGTGGCGTTGGAACGCACTCCTGAACAATTGCCGGTTCTGCAAGAATCCGGGGTCGTGGACGCAGGAGGCTTTGGCGTCGTTATTCTCATAGGCAGTATCCTCCAGTGCATCTCCGGCTCGACACTAGACCTGTCTGAATTGTCCCGTTTTCAGGAGGCGGTCCGCCACGTCGGTTCCATAAAACCTGAGTACTTGGACGCGACTACGGGTGAAGAATGGGGGTTCTGCACTCAATTGATCATAAGCAGCGTGAACGGAAGAACATTGGACTTGGAGCAAATCCGCAATCATTTCCAGGAGACCGCGTTATCCACCGTGGTAGTCGGTGACCAAGAGAACGTGAGGGTCCATATCCACGTCGAAGACCCAGCGCCCGCCATCCGGTATGCAGAGTCATCCGGTTCTGTTTCCGATCTGAAGATCGAGAACATGGACAGCCAGAACGAACAGTTCGTCAACAACGGGCATGCATCCAATTCCGAAGGACTCGCATTGGCATTGCTTCCTGTGGCGCAAGGGCAAGGGCTGGCTCACCTTTTCCGTGACTCCGGTTGCGCCGGAGTAATCGAGGGCGGTCAGACCATGAATCCCAGCGTCCAGCAGATATTGGACGCCGCACGTGCAACAGGAGCAAAGGACGTTATTATCCTACCGAACAACAACAACATCATATTGGCCGCAGAACAGGCAGCCGACACTGACCCGTCGCTCCACGTTGTCCCAACCAAAAGCCTTCCTCAAGGGGTCACAGCGCTTCTGGCCTTCAATCCTGAAGGGCCTTGGCAAGAGAACGTTGAATCGATGTCATCCGCAATTTCTAAGGTTGTGTCAGTAGAAGTAACCACTGCAACCAGAGGGGTGAACATCAATGGGCTAGGAGTTGCCGAAGGCCAGTACATCGGAATCTTAGATGGCGAACTTACTACAGCTGAAGACATATCAGAGGTCGCACTTCGGTCGACCCTTAGCCTTGCCGGTTTAAGCAGCGATGCGATCGTCACCGTATACTGCGGGGTGGACAGGACTCCTTCCGATGCAGCGTCGTTAGCTGCCGAACTGGAAAAGGAGTTCCCTGGGATCCAGGTTGACATCATCGAAGGCGGACAGCCCTATCACCAGTACCTGGCATCTGTAGAGTAAGACTCGACTCAGGCATAGAAGGGCCGAATGACGATACGCATAGTCACCGATAGCTCGTGCGACCTGCCCTCGGGACTTATCGAACAGTACGGGATCAGAGTCTTGCCCTGCTACGTGGTCGTGGACGATCAAACATTCAAGGACGGAGTGGAGATACAGGCTGACGATTTCTACCGCCGACTGCTGGCAGACGGGCGAACACCAACCACTGCTCAACCAACTCCTTCCGACTTCCAAACGGTTTACCGAGAATTGGTAGGCCAAGGAGACCAGATCATATCCATACACGTCTCCAGTAAACTGAGCGGCACATTGAACTCCGCACAGCAGGCCAAAGCTTCATTGAACGATAGCAGCGCCGTTGAAATTATCGACTCTCAACTCGCATCCATCCCTTTGGGATTGGCGGTATTGGATGCGGCAATCATGGCATCAAAGGGTGGGAGCGTCCACGATATCGCCGGCCAGATACGGCAGAGTCTGGGCCTCCACCACGGCCTATTCGCACTGGATACCTTAGAGTATCTACAGAAGGGCGGGCGTATCGGCAAAGCCAGAGCGTTCATGGGATCCGTTCTCCATGTGAAGCCGATACTAAGGCTGCAAGACGGCGAAGCCCATCCAGTGGAGCGCCCCCGCAACCGGGAGCGAGCCATGCGTCGGTTGGTGGAGTTGGCTCAGGAGCTAGCCCCAGTCAGGCGGCTGGCCGTGATCTACAGCACAGACTCAGACCGTATGGCTGAATTGAAACAAGGATTGACAGGAATCTTACCGGCAGACCAAATCATTGAATCACGGTTCGGATCGACATTGGGTACCTACATCGGACCTGACGCCCTAGGCGTCGCCGTTACCCAAGAGGCCTGAGATGGATCACTTTATGTCACTTGAAGCTTGACGCCTTGTAAGAATGCGGAAATGATCAAAGTGAAACATATCCCGGCTCGAACAGAGGTCATGCAGAGTGTTAAGGTAACCGCTTGATGGCAGTTCAACAGACTGGGGCGCCCTCATGGGTAGCCGCCTTTCAGAACATCCTCAATCTGGAAGAGTCCCGAGGCTTTGACAACAAAGCCGTGATGGGCGGGCTCGACAAGTTCGTTGCCCGTTGGGCAGATGAGATGGCCGGCCAGGCTGTCAACGATGAGAGTTTCCTGCTGAAAAAGCCCTATGACTCGATGTCCGAGAAATTGCGAGCGCAGTGGGTCGCCCGATGGCGGGAAGCCTTGAACGGAGAACCAGACCTCAGGATGACCGCTGGACAGGTCACAAAGCCACGTAAAGAGAAATCCACTACTAGAAAAGCTGCTCTGGAAAAGAAGCCCGCGTACAAGTCCCCTCCTTCCGAAGTTACAGTGGATGCGCCGGTGGACCGCCTACGCGGAGTGGACACCAAACTGAGCGCCCGGCTCAAGCGGCTGGATGTCGAAACCGTCCGCGACCTCCTCTACCTGTTCCCACGTCGACATGAAGATTTCTCCACTGCGATGAAGATTGTCGATCTATCACCAGGCGAAGAATGCACGGTCGTCGCCACTATCTGGGAAGCACGGGAAGTGGCCAAAGGGCCTAGAGGGGGAAGGCGCGACACTGAAGCCGTTCTAAGCGATGAGACCGGTAACCTCAGAGTGATTTGGTTCGGCCAGAGATACCTGGCCCGATCTCTCAAACCCGGTAGCCAGATCGCAATCAGCGGCAAGGCTTCGGTTTTCCGGGGGCAGCTCGTTTTTGAGAATCCCGAGCACGAAGTGCTGGAAACCTCCGGTTCGGGCGTCCACACCGGGCGGCTTGTGCCAGTCTATCCTCTGACGGAAGGTCTGACTCGCCGAAACATGCGCCGGCTAACCTGGCAGGCAGTGCAAAACTGGCTCGGCGGACTGGAAGAAGCGCTGCCAGCCGACATCCTCTCCCGCACAAAATTGATGCCGCTGCTAGACGCTGTGTACCAGGCCCACTACCCAAATGAGATAGAAACCTGGGAGTTGGCCCGTCGGCGTCTGGCTTTCGATGAATTATTCACCCTGCAGCTAGCGGTGCTGGCCCGTAGACAGATGCAACACGACAATCTGAATGGTATAGAGGTCGTGCCTCTGGACGCCGTTATCAACAGCTTTTACCAGACGTTGCCCTTTCCGCTGACCAAGGCACAGACCCGTTGCATCCAAGAGATTGAGTCAGACCTGCACCGTGGCACACCACCCATGAGCCGCTTGCTACAAGGAGAAGTGGGCAGCGGAAAGACCGTGGTCGCCCTTTCAGCCTTGCTCTCTGTGGCCGCCGCCGGTCATCAAGGGGCGATGATGGTGCCAACCGAGGTTTTAGCCGAGCAGCATTTCTCGAGCATCAGCAACCTGCTCAGTGGCCTAGCTCGACCAGTACAGGAACCCCACCTGATTTCAGTATACCTCGAAAATATGGACAGGCCGGTATCCATCGGACTCCTGACCGGCAGCTCCCGCGCTCCCGTCAAACGCGAGTTAACCAAGATGGCCGCAGACGGAACACTGGATATATTGGTAGGCACCCAAGCGCTGATCCAAGAAGGGATATCTCTGCCCAAGCTGGCTCTGGCGGTGGCCGACGAGCAGCACCGGTTCGGCGTCATGCAGCGCTCTGCCCTCCAAAACCGGGGACAGGAGAACCCGCACACACTAATCATGTCGGCTACACCCATTCCCAGGACTTTGTCATTGACCCTTTTCGGCGACTTGGACATCTCCACCATCGACGAAATGCCCGCTGGGCGTCAGGAAGTCGCCACCAGGTGGCTGGAAGCTGAACAAAGGGACACAGCCTATGGGTTCATCCGCAAGCAAGTGGAAGAAGGTAGGCAGGCGTTCGTGGTCTGCCCGCTAGTGGATGAGTCTGAGGCGATAGAATCTAAAGCCGCCACAGAAGAATATCAACGCCTCTCCACGGATGTATTTCCGGATCTGTCACTGGGTCTGCTCCATGGCCGGATGGTCAGCAAAGAGAAGGACAAAGTGATGCGTCAATTCCGGGACGGCGAGTTGGATATCTTGGTGTCCACGCCAGTGGTGGAGGTAGGAATAGATGTCGCCAACGCGACTGTGATGATGATTGACGGCGCCGACCGGTTCGGCTTGGCCCAGCTGCACCAGTTCCGTGGGCGGGTCGGCCGCGGCGAGCACAAGGGTTATTGCATACTGATGTCAGACTCGGCATCGGAGACGGCCAAGGAGCGACTATCAGCCTTGGAGCGGATACACGACGGCTTCCAGTTAGCGGAAGTC
>CAJWGH010000031.1 GCA_913031095.1 uncultured Chloroflexota bacterium
AAGATGATTTCGCCGATGCCTTTTCATCCGGAGTCGGGCGGCGTGGTGAAAGAACTCTGGGAGTTGGGTAAATTGGAGCTAGAGGTTGTCCCTCAGGGAATCCTGGCAGAGCGGATGAGAGCCGGAGGAGCGGGAATTGGCGGAGTGTTTCTACCAACCGGCGCCGGGACCAGGTTCGCCGAAGGCAGGGAACTGCGCATATTTGACGGCAAAGAGCATGTCCTAGAATTCGCACTGAATGCCGATTTTGCCCTACTCCGGGCCAAGGAAGCGGACACCCTCGGCAATTTGGTTTACGAGGGAACGGGCCGCAACTGGAACCCTACCATGGCAATGGCCGCCGCCGTGACAGTAGCTGAAGTAGATCAGGTTAAGGATCCGGGTGGAATAAACCCAGAATTGGTTATCACCCAGGCCATATTTATCGATCGCTTGGTCCTGGCCGCTTAGTCGAAGGAGAATAGTTCCAGATGCCCGGAGTGCCACTAGACACAACCGCCATGACCCGCCGTGCCACCCAAGAGTTGTTCCCAGGAGCAGTCGTAGCCTTGGGTATGGGATTGCCCTGCCATATCCCAAGTGAGGTTCCCGCCGCTGGCGTCTGGTTCATCGCTGATAGTGGGCTCTTGGGCAACGACGGAATTAACGCGAACGCGGACACTTTAGACGCAGGAGGGAATCCGGTAGCTACGGGCTTTGGTGGTAGTTTTACTGGGGTTGTCGACGTCGCGGGTATTCTGCGTGGTGGTCACACAGATATCGCAGTACTGCAACCGTCTCAGGTCGCCTCCAACGGTGATTTCGTCCATTGGACCACCGAGGAAACCCCAGGTCTGTTGGCCACCGGCTCGGCGGTTGACATGGCCTATGGAGCCTCGAAGGTGGTGGCGCTCATGCCCAATCGCCACTCGGTAGGCCGCTCCAATATTGTTAAGGAATGTAACCTCCCAGTGGACGGAGTTGGAAAGGTTAACTTAATCATCACCACGGAAGCAGTTATTAAGGTGAATAGAGATGGGCTGGAGCTGATGGAAACCGCCCCAGGATGGACCGCTGACGAGGTGGTGGGCATCACTGATGCGCCGCTCTCTATCTCTCCTGATTTGAAGGAGATGACTTTCCAGGTCCCTAAATTAGCTGCGCCGAACAAGGTCTTTCCTGATGCCATGGAGGCTCTCAAGGATGTGCCCGATGGGGCAACTGTTAACGTGGACGGATTTGCAGGCCCAGGAGGGATGGCCCACTACTTGATGACTGGACTCCGAGACCTTGGTGTTAAAGGCTTGCATCTGATTAGCAACACGGCGGGCGTTGCGCGAGTTAGCGCTTTTGGAACTCCGAATATAATTGACCACAGTATCCTGGTGGAGAATAACCAAGTTGCCAAGGCGACCGCTTCGTATCCGGTGTCACCGTCGGCATCCCGACCCAGTGCTTTTGAGGATGCCTTCAACCGAGGTGAGGCGGAGTTGGAAGTGGTGCCCCAGGGCACCTTGGCAGAAAGACTGCGCAGCGGCGGGGCTGGGGTGGCCGCTTTTTATACCCCCACTGGAGCCGGGACGCTATTGGCAGATGGCAAAGAAACGAGAAACATCGGCGGAAGAGAATACATCCTTGAGATGGGGATGCGTGCCGATTTCTGCATAATCCGAGGCTACAAAGCAGACACTCTGGGAAACGTGGTCTACAAAGGAACCTCCCGGAACTTCAACCCAGTGATGGCGACCACTGCGCGGACGACCGTAGTTGAGGTCGATGAGATAGTCGAACCAGGTCAATTGGGTCCCGAAGAGATAGTCACTCCCGGATTGTTCATCGACCGCATCGTGCTTCGGCCACGGGATTTTTCGGCTTATCTATGATCTATCTGAGAGGGTCCACCCAATGACTTCGTTATTTGACAAGGAACGTTTGCCCAGGGAGATCGTCGCCATGCGGGTGGCCAAAGAACTGCCGGACGGCGCATATGTGAACCTGGGTATCGGAATACCTACTCTGGTTTCTTCCTTCGTACCGGAGGGCCGGACTGTCTTTTACCACAGCGAAAGTGGCATTCTCAATTGTGGGCCCATCGCAGAGGAGGGCGAAGAAGACATCGATCTTATTAATGCCGGAGGCCAGTACCTGAGGAGCGTCGGTGGCATGTCTTTCTTTGATTCGGCGGAGGCATTTGCCATGATCCGGGGCGGCCATGTGGACGTTACGGTTCTGGGTTCCCACCAAGTGTCTTCGACTGGCGACCTGGCCAACTGGATGCTCCCACAGCGAGGCGTGGGCAACGTGGGCGGCGCCATGGATCTGGCAACAGGAGCAAGTGGTGTCATCGTGGCCATGGAGCACACAGACCGGAACGGCGACCCCAAGATAGTGGAAGAATGCACTTTCCCACTGACCGGAAAAGGGTGTGTCTACCTGATTGTCACCGACCTCGCAGTAATCGAGTGCGATGGTCAAGGTCTTACCCTGAAAGAAGTGGCTCCTGATTGGACGCCAGAACAGGTTCAGCAATTAACCGGGGCCAAGTTGACCGTGTCGCCGGAGGTTAAAGAGTTCGAACTATAACTTCTTATACCTCGGGAAAAAGCATCTACACATCTACGAAATGGAATTTGATATCGACTACGATGGCACTCTGACTCGCCGTGTCATAGGTCAAGATCTTCGACCGCTTCCGCCGTCGTATCATAGGTTGATCAAGACGTAGGCGCCATTGGCGTCAATGGTCGAATGGAACCCAACAACCTCATTGCTGATGCCAGCTATTCCAAACTTAAATGCGTTGGATTAATCGGGGTTCTCCGGACTTTGGGTCAAAACTCGATGATTTGAGCTAATCGCGCATCCTGGTAGCCGACCCGATAAGCCGTGCCGCCTTCTGTCACCACATTCCGCCAATGTGATCGGTGATATTTTTGATTACCTGCTAGGATGAGTGGCGGGTATCTCGGCGGCGATTCTTAAACCGATATCGGCCGGCACAGTGCGAGTTATATATCTTATGGCTGAGGCTTTTTCTTTAAACAACGATGAGATCGACCTGTTATTGGTCGATGTGGTGAAGGACAACCAGGACAAGGTGATTGGCTGGATCAAGGGCGAGCCTGGTTCATGGGGGTTCTTAGCCGGTCAAGCTGTGATTACCGTTCGAGGACACGCAGGCCGTGACCTGGCCGACACCGAACGGCGCTTAGTCTGGAGCCGGATGTGGTGGTTGCTGGAAGTAGTGAAGGCGAGGATTGGTGGCGGATCATAGCCGAATAGTTTCCACAACCCTGATTCTTTTTTGTGGGGCATCATGGCTGGCGGTGTATTTGTGCACCCGTTGTTCAGATATACTTGCTGAGAGTAATCTGAGGTAAGTCGGCCCGCGAATAGATGCCCGATTCCATAATCACAGCCACCGATATTCATAAAACCTACGATACCGGCACCGTCAAAGTAGATGCCTTGAGGGGCGTTGACCTGAACGTTGAACGTGGCGAGATGGTTGCCATCATGGGCCCCAGCGGCTGCGGAAAGACCACTATGTTGAACTGCCTCTCCGGTTTGGACGAGATTGATTCTGGCCGGGTGTTGATCGATGGCGTAGTGCTTCACGACCTCCCTGATGATGAACGAAGCGACTACCGCGCCCGCCGTATGGGATTCGTCTTCCAACTATACAACCTGCTTCCCGTTCTGTCCGCGGCGGAGAATGTAGAGCTACCTCTGTTGGTCTCCGGGGTAAGCCCTGGTGAGTCCCGAAAGCGGTCCTTAGAATTGCTGGATATTGTCGGGCTCAGCGAGAGGGCACAGCACCTTCCCGGCGAACTCTCTGGAGGCCAACGCCAACGTGTAACTATCGCCAGGGCTCTAGTCAACCAACCGTACATAGTGTGGGCCGACGAACCTACGGGAGATCTGGACAGCGAGACCGCATCGGAGATAATGGACCTTATGTGCCAACTCAACGTTGAAAACGGCCAGAGCTTTGTGCTCGTGACTCACTCGGATGATGTTGGAGCTAGGGCACACCGAATAATACGGATGCGTGATGGCGAGATCGTCGACACCGGTAATCGCCGGACCCCGTAGTCTAGTTCCGGGGCGAATATGGAAGAACTTTTTGGCTTGGACATGGACATCATCATGGTTGTCCTGTTGGCATTCTTCCTGCCGATTACCGCCGGAGTAGGGATTGTGGCATCGCGCAATCGGGTGATGCTGAAACTGGCCCTCCGCAACATCCCTAGACGCAAATCCCAGACCATACTCATCATAGTTGGGATAATGATCAGCACCCTGATCATGGCGGCCGCTTTCGGCACCGGCGATTCAATCACCTTCTCTATCCGAAAGAACGCCGCTGATGCCCTCGGCACCATTGATGAGATCATCGTTTCCGCCCGAGCTGACGACTCAGACACTATCGGCAGTTTCAATTACTTCTCTCTTCAACGTTACGAGCAGTTGAAGAGAGAACTGGCTGGCATGGATTTGATAGATGGCTTGGCACCGGGCATCGCCGAGTTTGCCCCTACCGTCAACACTAGGACCCAACTGAGCGAAGGCCAGATGCAGGTCACTGGTGTAGACCCAGATTCGTTAGCTGGATTTGGCCGGTTCAAGCTGACCAATGGACAGACGATACGTCTCGAATCGTTGGGCCCGAATGATACGTTCATCAACCAAGAAGCTGCCGACGAACTGGATGCGGTGGCCGGTGATGAGTTGGTGATCTTTGTGGCGGGTTCCAGTGTTACGTTCCGGGTCCATGGCGTGGTGGACAGCGGTGGACTGGCTGGGCAAGGGCCAACGTTGCTCGTCCGACTTGACCGGGCTCAGAAGATATTTGGCAAAGAAGGACTTACCAACTCGGTGGCCGTCTCCAACCTGGGGGGGGTTTTCGAAGGGGCTGAGGTGAGCGATGAGGTCACAGACGCTCTCCGGGTATTGT
Source organism: uncultured Chloroflexota bacterium (assembly GCA_913031095.1). The sequence continues at coordinate 4,937 of CAJWGH010000031.1, forward strand.
TCGCCGACGGGGCCAACGCCGCCCAACTTCAGGCCTTGCTCAATCGAGAAGATGTCATCCAGCAATTGAACCTCTTGACACCCACTCTGAGTGGAAAATTGGCCAGCGATCTGAGTGCATTGTTGGATGGACTTGGTGAGCGTGAGATGAGCGACGAGTTCGTAGGCGCTCTGGCCGATGATGGTGTCCAAGAAGTAGTCTTGAGCGCAGTCAGCGAGGCCGAATTGGATGAGGTGGGACGTCAGGCTAGCACGTTATTTTCCGGACTGGCTGAGTTCCGGGTGCTCGATATCAAGAAACAGGTGCTGGATGAAGCGGATCGGGCCGGCTCCGGAGTGACTAGCATCTTCGTCATCATGGGCCTGTTCTCCATCATGGTTGGGGTGTTGTTGATCTTTCTGATCTTCGTCATGTTGGCGGCTGCCCGGCGTTCTGAGATGGGTATGGCGAGGGCCGTGGGCGCCAAACGTCGTCACCTGGTCCAGATGTTTATCTTTGAGGGCACGGCCTACTCCATCGTTTCCGGCGCGGTAGGTGTAGTACTAGGCCTGGGGGCTAGCTCTGTGATCGTTTTCACAGTCAATAGGATCTTCGCATCAGGGGGCGCCGGAGCTCCGGAGAACTTCACAATGTTCGCACACTACGAGATCAGAAGCGTAGTTGTCGCGTACTGTTTGGGAATGGTCATCACCCTGGGCACTGTCGGAATATCGGCATACCAGGTTAGCCGGTTAAATATCGTGGCAGCGGTCCGCGGACTGCCCTCATCGACGCGCCGATCTGAAACCCCGTTCCGCGCCCGTCTTTTGGCCCTCCTACGGGTGTGCTACCACCCGGCAGCTTTGGCCGGTACTGGAGTCTGGGCCTTAGTCAAGTTGGATGTGGCTAAGGGGACTGGATTATTGCTCAGGTCTGTATGGGCAGCCACTACTTCTCCGCCGAGATTTTTCGGTGAAGTAGCTCAGGCCCTTTGGGTGCCCATGAGCCATGGTTGGCTAACCGCGGTGGCAGGAGTTCTATTCACGTGGCTCGGGGTTTCGTCTGGTGAGGCCGCTCCGATCCGAATCGGCGTAACTTTGGTTATCATAGGTATTGGCTTAACCGTCAGGACGCTTTCCCACCGCACCAGACTCCGGCCAGATGTAGGAGACCGTGCCGCCTACACGTTCATGGGCGTAGCGAATCTGGCCTTCTGGGTTCTTCCGTTTGGGGTTTTGAGATCGATCTTTGGGGACGTTGATGGCGGGGTAGAGATGTTCTTCATCTCCGGTATCGCCATGGTGGGTGCGGCCGTCTGGACGGTGATGTACAATGCCGATCTTCTCCTGAGATTCCTCACTTATATGACTGGACCTTTCGGTCAACTAAGGCCGGTGCTAGTTACTGCTGTGGCCTACCCAATGTCCGCCAAATTCCGGACCGGACTGACCCTGGCCATGTTTGCCTTGGTTATCTTCACATTGATAGTGATGTCTATCCTCACCGAGGCTTTCAGCGCCGCGGTAGGTGACTCCGAGCGAGTGGCCGGCGGATGGGACATCCAAGCCTCCGTCAATAGCAGTACCCCTATAGACGATATCCGCCGAGCCATAGATGGAAAACCAGACCTGGAAAACCAGGACATTACGACCATCGGCGGCTACACCACTTTCCCTGTGGAGGCCCGAAGCGTTGGAGCAGACGACCAGCGGTGGGAGTTCTACGCCATACGTGCTGCCGACGATAGATTCCTACAAGAAACCGGGGCCAATCTGAAGCTGTTCGCTAGCGGCTACGAGACCCAAAAGGATGTTTGGGCGGCAATCCGGGAAGACTCTAATCTGGTGGTTGTCGATTCTCTGGTTGTTCCATCCAGGGAGGGATTCTCCGACGACGAGATACCATTCGAGATTGAAGGGCTTTACTACGAGGACACCGAGATGGAAGCTATCGATATTGAGGTGCGAGAGCCTCGCACTGGCCAAGTTATTTCCATGACAGTCATCGGTGTGCTGGACAGGCTTACCGATGCCTTTGGGCAATTGGGCGTGGGTATGATCGCATCAAGGAACGGAATCGATGAGGCCATTCCATTCCGCATACCAACGACTACCTATCGGTTTAAGGCTGCCGAAGGTGTTGATGTCGATCTGCTATCTAAGAACCTTGAATCGGCTTTTCGGGAGAACGGAATGGAGAGCGATGTGTTGTCTGACCTGGTGGATGATATCGCCTCCGCCAACAGGGCTTTCAACTACGTATTCACCAGTTTCATGGGTTTGGGTTTGTTGGTGGGGATAGCCTCGCTGGGAGTGGTAAGCCTGCGTGCGGTGGTGGAACGCAGGCAACAGATTGGCGTGCTGCGGGCCATCGGCTACCGTAGGCGGATGGTTCAATTTAGCTTCCTCACAGAGTCGTCTTTCGTCGTGTTGATGGGAATAGCGATCGGAGTGGGCTTGGGCACGATCATTTCATGGAACATAGTGCAGGAAATACAAGAGGACGTCGAGACAATCCGGTTCGCTATCCCCTGGCTCCAGATAGGCATCATAATAGCAATCGCTTACGTGTTTTCTCTGGCGACCACTTTCATGCCAGCGCGCCAGGCCTCACGCATCTATCCCGCCGAGGCACTGCGCTATGAATAACAACTCGATTGGTGTTAAGGAAGGAGCTTTGATATGACAGACAAATCATCGGTCAACGACGGCGGATTCCGAGTTATCGGCACCTCTCCCATACGCCACGACGCCACGGATAAAGTCACTGGACAGGCCCGCTACGGCGCCGACATCAGCCTACCTGGCCTTCTTCACGGCAAGATACTGAGAAGCCCTCACGCTCATGCCAGGATAAAGACCATCGACGCCTCCAAAGCCCTGGCACTGCCTGGTGTAAAAGCGTTTATGACATCTGATGATCTGCCTGTACTGTCTGGCCGACCGGCGGACGTGGCCGAGGGGTCTCCCCTGAATCCAAGGTTCCTTAGTAACAACGTGATGGCCAGTGGCAAGGCCTTATACAAAGGCCATGCCATAGCTGCGGTGGCTGCGGACAGCGTGCATACCGCCGAGCTTGCACTTTCTCTCATCGAGGTAGATTACGAGGTTTTAACTCCCGTATTGGATGGGAAAAAGGCGATGGAGCCAGGCTCGACGATCCTGCACGATCGACTGTTCCACTCTGAAGGTGAATTCTTCCGCCCCGGCGGGCTTCGAGATGACGATGATGATGGCTCTTCTACCAACATCGCTAGCCACTTCGTATTTGAGTTAGGCGACCCTGAGCAGGGCTTCAGAGATGCTGACGTTGTGGTGGAACGCGAGTTCCGGACCAAACCGGTGCACCAAGGATACATAGAGCCACACAGCGCCACTGCCCGTTGGGACCGTGATGGACGTGTGACCGTTTGGGGCAGTTCTCAGGGCCATTTCGCCATCCGCGACTTCACTGCTCTGGTTCTTGGCGTGCCCGTATCTCAGGTCAAAGTGGTGCCCATGGAAGTGGGAGGCGGTTTCGGCGGAAAGCTGGTGGTTTACGTCGAGCCTGTGGCGGCCGTGTTGTCCAAGAAAACGGGTCGGCCCGTGAAGATTACCATGACCCGGGCTGAAGTCTTTGAAGCTACCGGCGCCACTGCAGGTGGCTATATCAGGGCGATGATAGGTGCTACCAACGACGGCCGCATCACCGCCGCTGCCGCTCATTTCGTATATGAGTCTGGAGCGTTCCCTGGATCGTTGGTCAATCTTGCGTCTCTTACGGTCTTCGCGCCATACGACATAGCGAATGTTCGTTCTGAAGGTTACGACGTGGTGGTTAACAGGCCC
>CAJWGH010000032.1 GCA_913031095.1 uncultured Chloroflexota bacterium
CTCCGCCTGGAGGACATACCAGACCATCAAGTCTCGTATCCGGAACTCGCAAAAAACCTGTTGGACCGGGATGTGAACGTAGTGGGAGTCGTACGTGACGGGACCGTGCATCTCAGGTTCACAGATCTTTTCCCTTTGAAAGACGACGTGTTGGTGTATATAGCGTCTTCCCGGCTGGAGTGGGAATCAGTTGAAAGCACGCTGGCATCGGTGACCGGCCAGGCCGGCTAGGGAGCGTAGGAAGGTCGAGATTGAACGTAACTATATGCGACGCAAGAAATGGCTAAGTTACAGGTCATAGAATGGCTCGAGCGCTTTTCGAGTTCTGTTAGCGCTACAAACGGGCCTACTAACCGATCGGAAAGAACCCGTCTCGATCAGATTCGGCGCCACGATTTTGCCTGTTGGTCCGACGCTCAATTACGGGAAAGGATGGCTCTTCTTGCCCGGAAACCCGGCGGGGACCCAGGTGAAGACGATTTGCCCGAGGTGTTCGCCGTCGTCAATGAGGCCATCAGTAGACGCGAAGGAGCATGGCGATTCTTCGACTCGACGGTCAAAGACCAACAACTGCAAGCCATCCACGAACTGGCGTTCAGCGTTTCCCAAAGGGTTGATTACCAAGAGGCTTTACGCGGATTTGCGTCCATCGACAGCTATTGCTGGGAGAGCTTCAACAACTACATGGGTCCGGTGTTAGTCCGCCAGGGATTGGAATCCTGGGAACAGACGTTGGTCAGTTCGGTCCTGTATGTGAACCAACGAAGCCAGAGTGAATATGGGGCGGAGATCCACCTACCTGCGTGCTTTTATCAGACCCTCCGTACCCATGACAAGAACCGAGAATTTGTATTTGAGGTTACCGACGAGCAGATTTTGGCCGGCCTCTTGATGTACCAGGGGAACATCGTGGAGATGAACGCAGGGGAGGGCAAGACCATTGCCGCGGCATTTCCGATCGTGCTTCACGCCGCTCAAGGAAGAACAGTTCACGTGATCACTGCCAACGATTATCTGGCCGGTAGAGATGCCGAATGGTTGGCTCCAGTTTTCGAGTCTCTCGGACTGAGTGTGAGTGCCGTTATGGAGGTGATGGGAGAATCGGAGCGGCGAATCGCGTATGAGAAATCGATCGTGTACGGCGCGCTTAGAGAGTTCGGGTTCGACTTCATGCGGGACAACCTGAAATTATCATCCGAGGAAGCGGTCCAAAGAGGACTGGGTGTTGCCGTCATAGACGAAGTCGATCACGCGTTGATCGATGAAGCTAATATCCCTTTGATCATCTCAGGTGGCGCCGGTACAATCCCTAAGGTACCTGCCAAACTCAGGACGACAGTCGAGCACTTGGTTGAGCAACAGCGGTCCACGGTCTCCGCACTAGAGACAGAGATAGGCAGCCTCGGACAACGCTCAGATGCCGGGCTGCTAACCTTGGCTAAACTCTATCTCGCTGACCCTGACAGCAATGTGCTACGGCGAGAATTATCGTCTGATCCCAAAGGGTTGAAGAGAGTGCTTCGGACCATCTCTGAGTACCGCGTTGATGAAGAATATGAGTACCTGACCAGAGATCTTCATTATTGGATCGACAACGACGGCAGGTCCCTGTGCTTGACGGAGAAAGGTCAAGATTTTGTCGAGTCGTATTTGGGTCCCGTGTTCGAAGATTCAGCTGTGTTAGACCGGCTAAGTACCTGCCATTCCGATGACGGTCTGTCATTAGCTTCACGCAGAAAAGAGATTGACGAGCTTGATCGGCAACTCGCCCGGAAGCAGAACCGGATGCACCAGGTCCTGCGTATGATCTGGGGATACGCTCTACTCAAAAAGGACGTGGACTACCTGGTAAGAGATGATCAAGTGGTGCTGATCGACAAGTACACGGGCAGAGGGAGACCCGATACCCGTTACCATTTTGGACTGCAGGCCGCAGTGGAAATAAAAGAGGGCGTTCCTGTGCAGCCAGAACACGAAGTCCTAGGCCAGATCTCGGTGCGGGGCTTCATCTCCCAATACTCCACGGTGTGCGGAATGACCGGGACTGCAATGTCTTCCAAGAAGGAGTTTCAGAACACATACGGCCTGGACGTTATCTCCGTGGCTCCCAACAAGCACGTTAAACGCACGGACTTCCAACCCAGGATGTACTTCAGCAAACGAAACAAATTGGAAGCCATGCTGGAGGAGGTCAGATTCTGCCAACTGATCGGTAGGCCTGTCCTGATCGGCACGCATTCCATCGATGAATGTGACGCCATCTCCCAGCTATTGGCTACCGATGGAATAGACCACAATATACTCAACGCCGCAAACGACCTCGAAGAGGACCAGATCATCCACAAGTCGGGGCTTTTAGGTTCGGTAACAGTTGCAACCGACATGGCAGGTAGGGGCACTGACATCATCCTGGAAGCAGGATTAGACCAGCAAATCACAAACAACTACATCGATCTGTTAGGGCACCTGCTGGACGACGGCGTTGGCGTAGTAACGCTGAAATGCCCCACCAACGAAGCCGCGGAGATCCTATTGTCGGCCATCAGCGCCAGTGACCTGGGATATGGAGTTGTCACTACCAGCAAGAAACATAGGATCGAAGTCGTGCTGCAGGCCCGTGATTTGTCTACGCATGGGCGCTTGATCGACATGGACTTTGGTCTGGGCCTATTTGTCATCGGCGCGGAAGTCAGTGATAACGCTAGGGTCGACCGTCAGCTCATGGGGCGGAGCGGGAGGCAAGGGGCGTTTGGAACCTCACAGTTCTTCTTGTCTGCAGAAGATTCCCTCCTCAAGGACGCCGGTCCAGCTCCGTCTGCGTTGGCGGGTACAGAGATAGACTCAGCCGGCCGGGCCTTCCTGGAAGGCGCGCCGCTGAATCGCCATCTAGAAGAACTCAGGGAACATGCCGAGAAGGATGCCGAGTCACGCCGTGCAAGGATCGAGGAATACACCAGGGTTTTCGAAGCCCAGTCTTTTGCCTATTACCGTAGCCGGATGGACATCCTTGGTATGGAAAACTTCGAGCTATTCCTTGATGACCTGGTGGCCGCAAAGGCAGCCACACTCTCACAAACGTACTTCCCGGGACTGCTGGTCGATGACTACGCACGGCAGTTCGCAGACCTGAGCGAGGAGATATACCTGGATTACAACATTTCAGCTTCTAGCCTACACGGTGTAGACCTTAACTTGATCGAAGGCAGGATCGCTGGATTGCTCAACGAGAGGCTGGATAAAACGAGAGAGCGGTTTACCAGGAGCGAGTTCAACGAGTTGAGTACTCTGATGTATCTGCAATCAAGTGACGAGTTATGGAAAGAACATATCTCCTACGTCCAAAACTTGATCTTAAACACCCAGTTGTGTGGCGCTCAAGGGAGAGGCGACATGGCTGCTTTCACACTGACAAGCTTTGAGTCATATCAGCTTTTTCAAACCCGCATCGTGGATTCATTCTTGCCAAGGTTAGCCGGGTTACCAAGCCCGCCGGCCAGCGGCCAGCAGGCACCACGGCTAGAGCTTTCCCACGATGTGATGCAGATTCTGGCATGATCGCAGTTAGAGACTACCGAACCGGATCCTTTTGAAAAGGGGCATGAGACATGGTTAAACGAAGAAAAATGGGAATGTCGCTTATCCTAGGCTCTGCCGTCATGGTGGCCGGACCTGTAATGGCCGGTTGTTCCACCGGAGTGAGTGCAGATGAATGGGCTGCCACCGAAGGAGCTATCGGCAGGATCAACATGGAAGCGGTACAAGAAGCTTTTGAGAAATCCAAAAGTGTTGAGGAATTCGAAAAGCGCCTGAACGAGATCTACGAAGGCGACGGTATCGTGTTGATCCGGGCCAAAGAAGAAGACGGGAAACGCACCATCGAAGCCTTTGAGGACCTGGATAGAAATGGCGAACTAGAGCCAGGACAAGACGACCTACTATTCGCCATCACGAACGAGAATGGTTCTAACGAGTTACGAGGGCATGGAGCGAACAGACATTACAGCGCGTTCGGAGGTGGAGGGAATTTTCTCTTTACCTACCTGATCTTCTCGTCTATGACACGGGGTGGTTACGGTTATTACACACCCCGCTCCCGGGTACCACAGATGGAGACCAATCGGACTAACTATCGTAATTCACCGGCCTACTCAGGCGGTCCAGGAGGAGGGCAGATCGGGAAAAACTCCCAATATTACAGCAAGCAAAGCTCGGCCAATCAAAGCTCTTACTCCAATGCCGGCCGCCAATTGAGCCCGACCAGGCAGAGCTATATCGGGAACCAGAAGTCCAGCGGAGCGTTCAAAAGCAGCAGGACCGGAGTCAGGAGCAGTTTTGGGAAGTCTGGAGGGAGAAGTGGTGGAATGAGGGGGGCCGGTGGCGGACAGGTGATAATCGGTAACTTAAGGTAGTCGCTCACCTACCTTAGGGAGTGTCAAATCATGGCTGTACAACATTTCAAATATCAGAAAACCCTATCAGGTTTTTCGATAGACTACGATCCCGCAAAGGCCTTTTACGTTAAACATCGTCCGTTCATCTTCCAGGTTTCACTGGGGGAGATGAACCTTGAAGACGCGTTCTGGGTGGAGCTGGGGCCCGAATACGTTAACTTCGACCTCGGAGACTTCCTCGACATCGCTTTCCCTAGGAGCAAACGCCAGCAATCGAAGATCCGCTCGTCGCTGGACGTGAAAGAGAATCCAGACCTTCCAGATATGTATGACGCGTTGCTGGAGATATTCGCAGAGTGGCGTGACGGTAAATGCTCTCTTAATTTCTTTATCAACCAGGGACCAGAGATAAAACCAACCGACCGGCTGGACGGCCATCTCGGTCTGATGCGATCGCCGGAGCATCAGGTCGCCGAGACTGCCGTATTCGACCTGGTGATCGACCAGAACCTTGACGTTTTGGATCATCTGACCACGGCTGGCTACATCAAGAACAAGCAAACATCGATAGAGTTCATGCAGGCCAATATACTGATGTATTTTCTCGAAAAACATAACTACAAGCTTTCGGTAGCACCGATAGATGATATCGACAGAAAGCTAAGCCCCATCGCCGGCAAGCTTCGATCCGCCAACCTGATAACACCATCTGACACGGAGCCCATCTTTGAGATATCAGAAGAAGGCAGACAAGCGATAGGGCGGACTATCGCAGAGACGGAGAACTATATCGACCAATACGACGTGTTTAAAGACGTGTACTACGATGCTGTGAACGGGGTGGTTGAGTTTGATACTGGCCGCGGACAGGACCTAAGGGTCCAGGTCTATGAGTTCGAAGAACTGGACCCGGTACGTGTCATATTCTTGCTCCGCCTCTACGACGGGTCTTTTGACGAGGACTTGGCAACATGGCGCGAATCCATCCACTCGGACGGGTTTTTCGGAGAGGTATTAAGCCCGATAACCAACGGGGTGCGTATCGATGAGGACATGATCGAATCGGTCATCGAAGCGGGATACAACTTCGCTGAGGTCCGACTCGATACGGCTGCCGAGATAGAATCGCAGGAAGAATTGCTCAGGCGGATCGAGAGGAAGTAAAAGAACTTCGGCCTCGTCAGATGGCTATGAATAGTATCAATGCAGAACTGATCACCACTGCGCTCTCTATGAAAGCCACTCCCAGATTTCGGTCGACCGCGATCGCCTTCGACGCGGAAACTGTGGGTAGCAGCAGCTTATCCAGCAGTAATCTCATCACGTAAAGTAGCGCGAAGCCAATCACTCCAAAGGTGATAAAAGCCGCGACTCCCTCGTTCCACCCATCGAAATCCCCGAACACCGCCTTTAACGTCACTAATCCGATAGCGATCAGGTTTCCGCCCAACGCGATGCCCACGGCCGTATTCTTGCCTTCGATCTCAGAATGCACATCAAACGAAGTTGTCAACTGGTAGAACAAAGCGAATACGACCAGAAGTACCAACCCCATCCCAAAGAACGCCGCAGCGGTATCCGGCCCACCCCCTTCTCCAGCCACGGAGCCGGCGACCAATAATCCGGTTGCGATGTACATGCCGAACTCAGCAGCCCCGCTGCCGACATTTTGGCCTTCGACCACCTCTTTCTCGATATCGAACCGGAAGAGTATCAACCGGTTCATGAACACCCTCACCAGGTTAAGAGCGGTGACGCCTGCTAGGGAGTAGAGAAACACTCTCAGGATGTCCTCGGCATACTCACGGTCGAATCCCAAACCGTCCACCGCTATCGACGAGATCGGCTGATACAGAGCGCCAAGAAATACGAGAATGACCCCCATAAAGTAGCCGCTAAGCCGCACTGCGATCGCCAGGTTATTCTTTCCGATGATCTCTTCATCGATCTTGTACGGGGTGATAAGGTCTCTCGCCAATTTGGCGATCACCAATACAACCAACCCCAGCCCGACAAACACTAATCCACGGGGAATAATTTCCAGTGTATCGATAAATGCGTCAATCATTGCTCTACCACCTGAAAACCGTTCCTTCTACATTTCGAATCATAGTAGATATGTCGATAAATACCGGACATTATCCGAGCAAAGTATGAAAGATATCGACCTATCTGGCGGATTTTGCTATTGTATTGGTCACGCTGGAGCAGGTCAAACGATTCCCTCGTGAATTTGGCTAGATCGATGGACGATTCACGGGATCTATCCTTCAGTCCGCGTTGACCTAGAACGGGTAACCCCTGACGCGGAATGTTGACGCCAGCGAAAGCGGGGCGCGGGTTAAGTTCTCGCGCCGTGGCTATACCACCCCTTGGTAATGATTCGATTTTGAGTACTAATCCCAACCAAGCGACGTTAGACGAATTGGCCGAACTAGCGGTGGTATTTGAGAATGCCGCGTGCTCGATCGCAACCCCAGCGTTCGTCTATGAGGACGCGTTTATCGTGTCCCGGTGTGAACACCTTAAGGAGATCGCGGACAAAGCGAACTGCAGACTCCTCTATTCGATCAAGGCGTTAACTCTGCCCTGGGTATTGGACCTGATCGAACCATATGTCCATGGGTTCTCCACAAGTTCACTGTACGAAGCAACCACCGCTAGATATGTCCTTCCAGCAGAAGGTACCGTCCACCTTACGACTCCAGGTCTGAGGCCAGATCAGATCGGGAAGATATCTGAGAATTGCGATTACATCTCCTTCAATACGGTCTCCCAATGGTTACGCCACAAGGATGACGTAGCGAAAGAACTGGAGATCGGACTGCGAGTGAACCCGGAAATCTCATTCCTTGACGACCCTCGATACGACCCGTGCCGGGCCTACTCAAAACTTGGGATATCCGCCTACGCCATCAAGGAGACATTGGGTCGACGTTCCCCGGCATCCCACGGTATCAGCGGATTGCTATTTCACAACAACTGCAACTCTCCAGACCTTCGAGAGGTTTTGATATCAGTCCAAAAATTGGAGATGGATCTCGACCAGGTGCTGGCGGGCCTGAGGTGGATCAACCTGGGCGGCGGGTACCTGTTCGATAAAGACAGCACGAACCATGATGCGTTCTACGATGCCGTCGCGTCTCTGCAGACAAGATATGGTCTCGAGGTCTATATCGAGCCGGGTTCGGCGTTCGTGCGGGACGCGGGTTTCCTTGTTTCCACGGTGCTTGACTTGATCGAGAGCAACGGCAGGTCCATCGCGGTCCTAGACACGACTGTGAACCACCTGCCCGAATCTTTCGAATATGAATGGCGCCCTGACGTATTGATGGACGTTGAAGGGGGGCAATACCCCTATATAATCGCCGGGTCTACTTGCTTGGCGGGCGATGTATTCGGAGAATACGCGTTCGCCGAGCCGCTGGAGATCGGGTCAACGGTTGTGATGTACGGCGTTGGTGCATACAACTTGGTCAAGGCCCATACTTTCAACGGGGTCCCACTGCCTTCGATCTATTCCCTTGGCGCCAATGGTGAAGTCGATCTGATGCACGAATTTTCTTTGGAAGAGCAATCTGCGAGATGGGGGTTTGAAGCGAGTGCGCGTCTCAGAGATTGATTTTCAGCTACCTCGACCTCCCGTTGACGGCAGCGCTCTTAAATGGCTGGCCGATCAGACCAAAGAGAAGCTTCCTGCCGGAGAGGAGCTGGTCCGACTAGTGGTCACTGAGTCGAACGAGGACTTCTACAACTGCGAGGCAACTACCTACCGGGCTGGCAAAGACGCGCATCTGATCTCGCCTGGTATGGCGTTGGAATTTCGGAAGCGTCAGTCGGAGAACACCGGTCGATTCAACGTGGCTATGTTGATTCCAACCGGGATCGGAGCCGCGATCGGAGGACATGCCGGTGACGCAACCCCGGTAGCCCAACTGATGGCCTCCGTGTGCGACCAGCTGATCCTCCACCCCAACGTGGTGAACGCATCTGACATCAACGAGATGCCGGCAAATGCTCTCTATATAGAAGGTAGTGTTCTGTGCCGGCTGATCATGGGGACAGTTGGAATACAACCGGTCCGGGCAAATCAAGTGCTAGTGCT
>CAJWGH010000033.1 GCA_913031095.1 uncultured Chloroflexota bacterium
CCCGGAGATCTCCTCCCAGGTGTCGCCCCCGTCGGCGCTCCGGATCACTCCAGCAACCTCAAGAGCGGCATACATCTCGTCCGGGAAATTAGGGTCGGCGCAGAGAGCGATGACCCTAGTGGGAAATGCCATAGAGATCTCGGCCGAGCCCATATTCTTGGTGATCTGCTGCCATGAGTCTCCGCTGTTGGTGCTCCGGTATATCTCCCCGGGGGCGGTGCCAAGGTACATGACGGTGGGATCGCCGGGCCGGAACATGAAAGTCCAAGGAGGGGCGCCGGTCTTGGGATAGTCCAGTCTCTCCCAGTTATTCCCCCTATTGATGCTACGGTAGGGTCCGTCTTGGGTTCCGGCGTAGATCACCTCCGGGTCGTTGGGATGGATGGTGATTCCACATACCATGGGGTCTGCCGGCAATCCATTGATCAATTCCTCCCATTGGTTGGAGCCGGGCGAGAGCCGGAAGATGCCGGTGGTCTCGGCTCCAGCGTAAACGTAAGTGCCGTTGCTTTTTGTGGTCATATCGTTCTCCCCTACAAATCGATGTTGGCCGCTATAACTAGCGGCCTATCTCTTAAGGATCTGTTATCACAGGTTGCATCTCTTCCAGGTCGAACCGAAATTCCTCGATAACAGGGTTGGCCAGCAGTTTCTGGCACATCTCGGTCGCGGAAGTCTCCGCTTTGATGCGATCTGACTCGTTGATGGTCACGAGCAGGTATTTGCCGATTCTCACGTCTTCAGCGCTGTCGAAGCCCAGACGGTGCAGGCTGGACAGGACTGTGACGCCCTGGGGGTCGTTCACTGTGGGCTTGAGAGTGATGTATATGCGGGCCTGAAACATTTGTTAGTCGAGAACCATATAAAGGTTAGTAGCAGGGGACTGTTTCCGGCCCCAGATTACCGGCGTAGGAGTCGAAGAACCGTTTTATGCGGTCTTCGTCAATCCCCAAGAAGGTATCAGAGACGCCCCAAGTACTCAAGGCTATCTGCCCGCTTGGAATCTGGTCGTAGGCGCGGGCAACGCCCCAAGCGCTGTTGAGGTCGATATTAAGCAGAGCGCTGCGGAGAGCCGAAACGTCCGACTCAAGTGGTAGGTTGTAGCTGATCACGATGTTCCCGTGCTCCATATTGTGGACCACAAGTTCATCTGGCAATATCTCTTCGTAGAAGCCGCAGCGGGCAGGGATGGGCCAGTGATCTCCGGATGTTGGTGGAGCACTGTTGTAAGTAACTCGGCTTCCTTCAGTGATGTGGTCGCGGGTTGAGATCGGATGTTGGATGCCGACTCCTTCCCTGTATTCATTGTGGCTGCCGCTCTGGGTTTTGCCACCGCCACCACCACCCGTGAAGCTGGCGAAAGCAAAGCTGGCTATCACCAGGACTGCAATCACTATAGAGGCAACTAGGTAGAGCTTGTTAGTGGGTTTCCGCCTGTTGCTCGATGGCGTGTTTCCCGAGCGGGCAGTTCTGGTGGCGGCGCGGCCGCGTCGTCGTCTTGAGACTGGCAATATATAGTCCTCCGAATTGAACCAAAGAGATCGGGAACGTGCCCGCTAGAGCCGCGTTCCAGTCAACTTGAAATACGCCCTTTGATATTTTTCCGATGTCTGTGATACCACGTCATCTGGTAGCTCCGGCGCTGGTGGCTCGTGGTCCCAACCTTGTTCGTCCAGCCAATCTCGTACGAATTGCTTGTCGTAGCTCGGTTGAGACTTTCCGGGCGCATACCCTTCTACGTCCCAGAACCGGCTGGAGTCCGGAGTCAGCAATTCGTCGATCAACGTCAGTTGGCCGTCTATTACGCCGAATTCCATCTTCGTGTCGGCCAGTATTATGCCGCGCTCCCTGGCGTAATCAAGGGCCCATTTAAAGACGGTAATGCTTGTCTCTTCGAGTTGGCGAGCCAGGTCGGTGCCGACCATATCTAGCACTTCTTGCTTGGACATATTTTCGTCGTGGCCTTCTTCCGCTTTAGTGGTGGGAGTGAACAGTGGTTCGGGGAAGGCTTGGCATTCAACCAAGCCTTTTCCCACGTCCAATCCTGCCACGGTGCCTTGACGCCTGTATTCCGACCAAGCTGACCCGGTGATGTATCCTCTGACGATGCATTCCAGGTCTAGACGTTCGGCCCACTTGACCACCATGGACTGCCGGGCGACGTCTTCCGAGACTGAGCCCGCGATGCTGCTACCCTCTAGGTACTTGACCGCCTCCGGAGCATCTCCCAAACAGATGAAGTGGTTGGGCACGATGTTTTTGGTCTTGTCGAACCAAAAGGCGGAGATGCGGTTCAAGACCAGGCCTTTATCGGTTATACCTGTGGGTAGTACCACGTCAAAAGCCGAGATTCGATCGGTGGCGACCATGAATAGATCCCCGCCACCCAGGCCGTATGTGTCGCGCACCTTGCCCCGGTGGAGTTTATCCGGCATCTGAGTTTCTAATATCACGTCAACTGCTCTTTTTCTTAGTCGCCTTTGATCTGGTGGTTATTAGCTTATTTTCATGGCCGATTGGCCCAGGCCTAACCGCGCAAAGGTTTCATCTACGTACCGGGTGTAATACCCGTAGTCGAAGAGCTCGTCTAACTCTGTCGGGGAGAAATACTCCTCAGTCTGACGGTCGCTCCGAAGCAGCTCTCGGAAGTCTTTTTTCTCTTCCCAGCTACGGCTGGCGTTGGTCTGGACGATCTTATAAGCGTCTTCACGAGCAAGGCCTTTGTCCACTAATGCCAAGAGCACGCGTTGGCTAAATACCAGACCCAAGCTGCTTTCGATGTTTTCGAACATGCGCTCAGGGAACACCCTGAGACCCTCTATGATGCGGCTGAAGATGCTTAAAATATAATCCAATGCCAAACACGAATCGGGCAGTATGATTCGCTCGGCTGACGAATGGCTGATGTCCCGTTCACCCCAGAGGGCCACGTTTTCCATAGCCGTTACTGAGTTGCCGCGGATCAGCCGAGCGAGGCCGCAGATACGTTCTGCCAGCTCAGGGTTCCGTTTGTGGGGCATGGATGATGACCCGGTTTGTCCTTCTCCGAAGGGTTCCTCGACCTCATGCAGTTCGGTGCGTTGAAGAGCCCTGATCTCCGTTGCGAACTTCTCCAGCGAAGCCGCGATCAAGGCCAGAGTGGTCATGAAATGAGCGTGCCGATCCCGTTGGATGATTTGATTGGATATCTTTGCGACCTTTAGTCCTAACTCTCGACAGACCGCTTCTTCGACGGATGGCGGCACGGTAGCGTGGGTGCCCACAGCCCCGGAAACCATGCCCACTCTCAAACCCTCGATCGCTTCTGTCAGCCGCTCTTTCTGGCGCGTCATCTCGTCCCACCAGAGGGCAAACCTTAGGCCCATTGTCATCGGCTCTGCATGCACTCCGTGGGTGCGGCCCATGGCCAGCGTGTCTTTATGCTGGACGGCCTTTTCAGCTAAAGCGGCGATAGCTCGGTCTAGTTCTGTGTGCAGCAGAGAGCCGGCCTCGATTAGTTGAAGATTTAGGCCGGTGTCCAACATGTCGTTGGAGGTCATTCCCAGATGGAGCCAACGCCCTTCTGGACCCATGGACTCGGTGATGGAGGAGATGAACGCCGTAACGTCGTGGCGAGTGGTCTCGAACAGTTCCATCATGCGACTGTGGTTATACTTCGCGCCCCGGAGTTTGACCATATCGCCTTTTGGAATCACACCGTCGTCGGCCCACGCCTCGCAGACTGCTAATTCGACTTCCAGCCATTTAAGATACTTATTTTCGTCTGACCAGACCTGTTTCATGGCCGGCCTGGAGTATCGCTCAATCATGGGTTCTCCTCCTCACCGAGCCACGCCATCAGACCCATGTCCATCGTTGGAGAATCGTTGTACAGACACCAGCATTCCGCTGAAATCCTCAAAGTGGTTGTAGGCTATACCCTCTTCGTCGCAGAACTTCGCGAGGGTGCTATGGGCGAATACAACATCCGCCACACGTGCTGCTTCCAAGTCCGATCGACCATCACCGGCGAAGAACACATGGCAGCCACGTTCCTGGAAGGACCTCACCACGAACCCTTTTGAGTTCCCTTCACTCTCTTTACCAGGATAGGCATGATTGTAGTGGTAGAAGATCTCACCGTCTTGAAACTCGGTATCCACAGCGTAGACAGGCACGCGGCCGAGTCCTTCCCTTTCCAATAGGGCTTGGATATAGAAATCCAACCCCTGGCTGACCACCGCCATCGGAATATCGTTGGCCTGGCAGAAGCCCCACATCTCTCGGAAGTAAGGTCGGAGATTGGCGTGTTCTTTCACATACGACTGCATTGTGGCCCGGTCGGCCTGGATGTTACGGAAGGTTATCTCTTGGTATTCTTTCAGGTTTATATGGCCGTCTCGAAAGCGTTGGCGCACGACCGTCCAGTCCGGGTTGCCAAACCGGTTGAGCAGCAGTTCAGCTACGTTTTGGGCAGCAGCTGTATCGTCAAAGTCGGTGAGGACAGCCGGTTGCGGTCTACCGCTCGCGGAGTTCGCGCCGGTAGTCTTCATAAGCCTGCCTTATATTGTCGTATTTCAAACCTAGAATCTGGGCGGCGTAATATGCGGCGTTTCTGGCGCCCCAGCTCCCCACAGCCATGCAGGCCACTGGGATACCTGGCGGCATCTGGGCAGTGGACATCAATGAGTCGATGCCCTTGAGTTCGCTGGATGTCAGTGGGATGCCGATGACCGGTAATGTGGTCTGGGAGGCCAATGCACCACCCAAAGCCGCGGAGCCTCCAGCTGCTGCTATGATCACCTCTATCCCCCGGTCCCGGGCGGTTGATGCATACTCATGCACCCGCTCCGGACTGCGGTGGGCTGACATAACGCGGGCCTCATAGTCGATGCCCATCTGTTCCAAAGTATCCAGAGTAGCCTTGATGTCAGTCTCATCCGAAGCGCTTTCCATAATAACACCTACCAGCGGCAAAACAACCTCCTATTCACGCTCAAACCGGTACTTTGCGTCCGGCATTACGTGCCGCAAAATTTGGCTAGATTTATAGTTCCAGTTCGTCTCTGAATGCTTCGATGAGACCTTGTTCCAGAGCGTCCCGCTCTGGCCGGATCTCAATCTCGTTTATCTGGAGATATATACCGTCGTCTGAGAGACCCAGATCAACGGCAATCTCCAATTCCCCACCTTCGTCCCAGGACAGTATGGTAGTGATGACGTCGGTATTATCATCTTCCTCTGGTTCGTCGCCGTTCATGCTGATTCCCTGCTCTGATTCAAGATCGTCACCGTCGGCAACCCAGCCGATGATGGTCTCAATCTCGCCTTTCCCATCTAGTAGAGTGGTGTTCATCTCGGCCAGCAGTTCATCGACCCCTAAATCTTGAGCCATCTTGGAGAGGTCGTCCCTTTCCTTCTGTAGACCTGCCTTTTCCTCGTCCACCTGGCGTTTGCGCTGGGCGCGGACGTCAGTCAATTCTTCTTTGAGTCCTTCCAAAGTTTCACGCCAGGTCATCTGCGGTTCCTCCGGGCTGTTTGGTAGGCCAACTCGTCGATCTCCCGGAAGTCCAGACGGCCTGACCGTGCCCGGACTTGATTCAGAGCACCCAAGATGTCGAGATATCGGATGCCTATGGGCCCGCGTTTGATTGTGGAGGGAAGCAGACCGGCCTGTTTCAATAATCTCTCAGCGTTGGCGTTCCAAACCCCGAAGAGAGCAGGGTTGCTCAGGCACAAAAGATATGAAGGGAACTCCCGTCCGGCGCCTGCCATCCGGTAGGCTCCCTCAGGTGCTGCACACTCGTCAAACCGGCCTTCTAGCTTGATATTATCATAGAGAAGAAAATCCAGGCCGTCCCGGATGTCTTCGATGGTGTTGGTCTTGAACTGAGCTATGTTTCGGCCGCCTGAAGCTCGGTAAAGTTCCAAAGCTTGTTCCATGGTCAATGTCAGCAATTCGTCCTGCTGTAGCCACTGGTGGAATTCGGCGGACCTCAGCCACCTTTTCCCCCTGTAATTAAGCAGCAGCTGATCATCTTGAGCCAGGAAGAACAATTCGTTAGCGATGGTCATGCTTTATCCAGTGGCTTGGACGGTGGTCTGGTTCGCCACCGAGCTGATATCCCGCCTCCACTGTGCGCCCTGGAAGCTGATGCGTTCCAGCCTGGAGTAGGCCCGTTCCCTGGCTGACTCGATGCTGTCGCCGCCGCCGACTACCGTCAGTACACGTCCCCCGGCGGTGAGTGACGTTCCACCGGGGCCCAACTTGGTGCCTGCTTGAAAGACCATGGTGTGCTCTGGGCCGTCTTCGTCCAGTCCTGTTATTTCAAAACCAGTCTGGAATCCGCCAGGGTAACCGCCGGAAACCATGACTACGCCTACATAGCTCTTGTTGTCCCAGAGAACGTCAGTCTTACTGAGGTTACCCTGGGCACAGGCCATCATGAGTTCCAGCGGGTCTGACGCCAAGAGCGGAATCACCACCTGTGTCTCAGGGTCTCCCAGCCGGCAGTTGAACTCCAGGACCTTAGGTCCAGATTCGGTTAGCATCAGCCCGGCGTACAAAACTCCTTTATAAGGGGTTCCTCGATTTGCCATCGCTTGGAGCACTGGCTGCATGATGGTCGATCCAACCTGGGCCGCCAATCCAGAGTTCCAGAGATCCGGCTGTGCGAAGCTACCCATTCCTCCAGTGTTGGGCCCGATGTTACCGTCTTCGAGCCGTTTGTAATCGCAGGCAGCGACCAGCGGCGAGAGGTTCTCGCCGTCGCAGAAGGCGAATACGCTGACTTCTGGGCCACTCAGATACTCTTCCAAGACAACGGTGTCTCCTGCCTCTCCGAAGGCCCGGTCGGACATGCACTCTCTGATAGCGAGAGCTCCTTCGTCAGAGTTCTGGCACAGTAGAACGCCCTTTCCTGCTGCTAGACCATCAGCCTTCACCACTACTGGTCCAGGGTGAGACTTCAGATGGTCTAGGGCGTTAGTCTGGTCGGAGAAGATATGAAACTCTGGACAGGGCACGCCAGCGTCTCGCATCAGGTCCAAGGCAAAGCCCTTGCTGGTTTCGATCTGCGCTGCTGCCTGACTGGGTCCGAAGACAGGTATGCCCAATAGGTCCAGCCGGTCGGCCAGCCCGAGTGCCAATGGGGCCTCGGGCCCCACTACCACCAGGTCCGCTGAAGTATCTTGGGCAGCGGCCACTAGGGCATCAACGTCGCTAGAGCGGATCTCCATGTTCTCGGCCAAGCGGGTGGTGCCCGCGTTCCCGCCAGCCACCCATAAGCGGGTGAGGTTGGGACTTTGCGTGATCCGCCAGGCCAGCGCATGCTCCCGGGCCCCTGATCCAACGATTAGGACTTTCACGAGCGCAACTCGGTGTTCAATGCCAGAGATGGGAAAATCATTCCCATTCGATGGTGCCGGGGGGCTTGCTGGTGATGTCGTATACGACCCGGTTCACGCCGGGTACTTCGTTGACGATGCGATTGGAGATGCGGGCCAGCACCTCATAAGGCAGCCGAACCCAGTCTGCAGTCATGGCGTCTTCGCTGGAGACTGCCCTGATGGCGCAGACGTGGCCGTAGGTCCGGTAATCCCCTTGCACTCCGACCGTCCGGCTATCGCTTAGGACCGCGAAGCTTTGCCACAATTGGTCGTACAGGTTCGCGCCCTTGATCTCGTCGATGACGATCCAGTCGCATTTCCGAACCATCTCAAGCTTCTCTCTGGTCACCTCGCCGATGATGCGGATCGCTAATCCCGGGCCAGGGAAGGGCTGCCTATAAATCATTTCTGGGGGCAACCCCAACTCCAATCCCACATCACGGACCTCGTCCTTGAATAGGTAGCGGAGGGGTTCCACCAACTCCATCTTCATGTTCTCCGGTAGGCCGCCGACGTTGTGGTGGGTCTTGATCCTGGCAGATGTACGGTTCTCTGGGGACTCGCTCTCGATGACGTCGGGGTACAGTGTTCCCTGGGCCAGGAAGTCGGTCTGCCCCAAGCCCGTTGCCGCGTCTTCGAACACCCGGATGAATTCCTCACCGATGGCTTTGCGTTTGATCTCAGGGTCGGTCACGCCCTCAAGTTTTTCCAGGAATCGGTCGGTGGCGTCTACATATGTCAGATTCAGTCCGAGACCTCGCTCGAAAGCAGCCTGGACCCGTTCAGCTTCTTCCAACCGGAGCAACCCGTTATTCACGAAGATGCAGGTGAGTTGTTCACCGATGGCCTGGTGCAACAGGCCAGCGGTGACGGCTGAATCCACACCGCCTGACAGGGCGCAGATCACTTTGCCGTCGCCGACCTGTTCGCGGATGTTCCTGATTGAGTCGTGGACCACGTTCCCAGGTGTCCAATCCGCCTTACAGCCGCAGGCTTTGAATAGGAAGTTATCCAAGATATCTTGGCCCAGTGGTGTGTGGTTCACCTCAGG
>CAJWGH010000034.1 GCA_913031095.1 uncultured Chloroflexota bacterium
GGCGCAGAACGAGCACGTCCACGATGCGCCGTTAGCCATGGCTTTGCCGATGGCCCTGTTGGCCGTCCTGGCCCTTGGATTCGGGTTAATAAGTTTCAACTGGCCCGGAAATTTTGGAGGTATCGGGACATTCGTCTTCTTCGGGCATAGCGAAGCGTTTCATTTTGAGGCCTGGCTGGGCATAGTCTCAATCGTCTTGGCAGTTGCAGCCTTCGCCGCTACCTACCGGATATATGCCGAGAGAAGCATATCTCTGGACGGTCTCCGGTCTCGGGGTTTCGAACTACTGAAGCTCTGCGAGAACAGGTATTACTTCGATGAGGCTTACCAATGGACCATAGACCGAGTCGTGCTGGTCTTTTCACGCTTCATCGCCTTCTTCGACCGCGCCATCGTTAACGACATTTTAGTTAACGGGCCGGCCGATGTAACTCGGAAGTTCGGGATTGCCCTCAAAGTGCACGTAACTGGTCACGTTTATAGCTACACCTTGGGCATGGCTATCGGTTCAGTCGGGCTGGGAATCTTTGTTTGGCTCAGGGTGGTCTAGTTGAACGACTTCGACCAGATAGCCCTGTTGCTGCTGATAATAGTCCCCCTGGCAGGGTCGCTATCGATGATGCTTATGCCTGGCGGCCAGAGTAGGGAGTCTTGGTATTTTGCCATCTTTATAGCAACTGCCTCTTTGCTCCTGTCCTTGGTGGTTTTTGCGAGATACGACTATGATCAAGGGGGTTTCCAATACCTGGCCAGCTATGACTGGTTGCCCGGCCCTATGGATATACGATTCGCTCTGGGGATAGACGGTATTTCCGCTCCGATGGTGATGTTGAATGGCATCGTGTTGCTCGGCGGAGTGTTGGTTTCCCAAACGATTCACCATCGCAGCCGGGACTTCTTTGTATTGCTATTTGCGCTTGCGGCCGGGGTATACGGGGTGTTCGTCGCCCGTGATCTCTTCTTCTTGTTCTTTTTCTATGAGCTGGCAGTGTTGCCGATGTACCTGCTAATCGGAGTCTGGGGCAGCAGTACCGATTTCGGAACGTTCCTTCGCACCAAAGAATACGGCGCCATGAAACTGCTGATCTTCTTGGTTGCAGGTAGCATCCTCGTCTGGATCGGTATCCTCGCTCTATATGTCGAGGCTACGAACGCTGGATCTGGGACGTTCTCACTAAGAGGGCTTCAAGCTCTTTCCGAGAATGGAGCATTTGACAGCCAATTCCAGACCCTAGTGTTTCCTCTATTTATGGTCGGATTCGGTGTTCTAGCAGGTCTCTGGCCGTTCCATACCTGGTCTCCGGATGGCCACGTAGCTGCTCCTACAGCGGTCAGTATGCTCCACGCGGGCGTGTTGATGAAATTGGGGGCCTACGGCATCATTAGGGTCGGCATGTTCCTGCTGCCTGAGGGCGCTGATAACTGGATGCCTGTGCTGATCACTTTGGGCACCGTGAACGTCCTCTACGGCGCGGTATCGGCCATGTCCCAGAACGACCTGAAGTACATCATCGGTTATTCCAGCGTCAGCCACATGGGTTATGTACTGATGGGTATCGCCACGCTTGATAATATCGGTGTCGGCGGAGCCGTCCTCCAGATGTTTTCGCATGGGATGATGACAGCCCTCATGTTCCTTCTGGTCGGATCGATCTACCATCAGACCCACACCCGGGACATAAACGTGTTGAATGGGCTGGCCAGCAGAATGCCAGTAAACACGTTCTTCTTCGCCATAGCAGGCTTGGCTTCGTTGGGTTTGCCGGGCTTGAGCGGATTCATCGCCGAGTTTATGGTGTTTACCGGGGCATTCCGTACCTATATGCCATTGGCGATCCTTGCCGTGATAGGCGCTGCACTGACGGCGATTTATATCCTACGCCTATTGGCCCGCACCTTCATGGGTGAATCGGACCAGCAATGGGCCAGTCTTAAAGATTCCAGCCCGGTTGAAATGACTGTGGGAGTGGCTTTTGTAGGCATAATTATCTTCGTTGGAGTCTGGCCTGGACCGTTGTTGCGTGTCATCAACGTCAGCGTCCAGAGCATTCCGGGAGTGTAGCGGGCAGTGACCTCACTATCCGACAACCTTTATCTGCTGACACCTGAGTTCGCTTTGGCGGGCTTGGCATTCTTGGTCTTTACAGTGGATCTGCTTCTGCCTGAGGGCCGGAAGATTTATCTGGCTTGGCTGTCGATGGCTGGGCTCATCGCTCTGATGGTGGTTTCACTGGTGATGCTCTGGGACGAACAGGAGTCGCTCTACGACGGCCTGTTGGCTGTCGACGACTTCTCCTTATTCTTCAAAGTCCTTTTCATGGGCATCGGCGTGTTCATCATTCTAAGCTCCATGGATTTTGTGCACGCAAAGCTTAAGCATCAAGGCGAGTTTTATGGCCTGCTACTCTTTTCTATCCTGGGCATGAACGTGATGGCCCAGTCGCGGGAGTTACTAACAGCCTACATCGCTTTGGAGCTGCTAAGCTTCAGCCTCTATGTGATGGTTGCCCACGCGAAAGACAGCGCGAAGTCCAATGAAGGCGCGCTGAAATACATAATTGTAGGCGCGGTTTCATCGGCGATCCTTCTCTACGGCGTCAGTATGGTATACAGCACCTTGGGTGTGACCAAATTTGAAGACATAGCCGCAGGTTTGGCAACGGCGTATGAGGTTTCTCCGGCGCTGTGGGTAGGGGTGGGTCTGATCTTGGTGGGGCTGATGTTCAAAGTTTCCGTTGCCCCGTTCCACATGTGGGCACCAGACGTTTATGAAGGTGCTCCCTATCCAGTGACGGCATACCTGGCCGTCGGCTCCAAGGCTGCAGCGTTTGCTCTGATACTTCGGCTCGTAGGAGAGGGATTTGCCCCGGCCGCCGAGCGTTGGGAACAGTGGCAGTTGGTGTTAGCGGTCCTTGCCGGCCTAACTATGCTGGTGGGGAATCTGGTCGCTCTGGCCCAGAAGAACCTGAAGCGGCTTCTGGCGTACTCCAGCATCGGTCATGCCGGCTTTATCCTGGCAGGGATCACCGCGTTCTCTCTAGATTCAGACTTGGCTGCCAACGGTGTGATGTTCTATCTGGTGGGTTACTCAATCACGAACCTTGTGGTGTTTGCTACCCTAATATCATTCTTCAACATGACCGGTAGAGAAGAGATATCTGACCTTGGTGGCTTGGCGGCCAGTCAGCCGTTCCTGGCTGCATGTCTGGGCATGGGCCTGTTCTCGTTGGCCGGTCTCCCGATATTCGCCGGATTCACAATGAAGTTCTACCTCTTCACAGCAGTTGCCTCTGAGGGGTTCCTCTGGTTGGCCGGCCTTGCGATATTCAGTAGTCTGGTTTCTCTGTATTACTACTTCCAGGTGCTGCGGCAGGTCTATATCGAGGCCACGCCTGTTGGAGAAAGCGGTGGGGACTTTGTAGAAGAATACCCGGCGTTGAACAAGAGCCCTTCATTGCCGATCGTAGTGGTTTTGGCTTCAGGAGCCGGGGCCATGATATGGCTTGGCATATATCCCAGGCCGTTGATTGAAATCATACAAGCAGCTAGTGAAGCAGTCATGGGCTAATGGGAGCTCTCGAACTTGTTAAAACCGGTTGAATGGAGCTGGTCCGTATAGCGTGGCGCCTTCAGAAACCTCCAAATCTAGGTGCGCCAGTCCCAGATTCGTAAGGTAAAGGCATAATGATAATCTCGGTCATCGGCAGCAGTAACCCAGCTACTCAAGAACACGTCGATATGGCAGAACAGGTTGGCCGCGAGTTGGCTCGCCGAGGCGTCATGGTCGTCTGCGGAGGACTCAGCGGGATAATGGAGGCCGTCTGCCGGGGCGCTAAATCCGAAGGCGGCACCACTATCGGCATACTTCCTGGCCGGGCGGCCGCTGAAGCAAACAGCTACGTCGATATACCCATCGTTACGAGCATGGGTTACTCCAGAAATGTGATAGTCGTCCACACCGGCGAAGCAGTGATAGCCGTCGGTGGAGCGTTCGGAACCCTTTCAGAGATTGGTCACGCGCTCAGCGACGGCATACCTGTGATTGGCCTGAAGACATGGCCCTTGACCAAGAACGGCGACGGTGTTGACATAAGCGGCTCGATAATTCAGGCGGAGAACCCCTCCGACGCCGTGGACAAAGCCCTGGCTGCTGTAGCCAATCGGAACCACTGCTAACCTCTCGAGCCAGTGTACGGCCCCATAATCTACCCCTCCCAAAAGGTGTTATGAGCAAAGACGTCACTATCACTTCTGTCCATGGTCGTGAGACCTTGGATTCCCGCGGCAATCCCACTGTGGAAGCAGAAATAGTGCTGTCCTCGGGATTGACAGCGCTAGCTGCAGTTCCATCCGGAGCCAGTACCGGTAGGCATGAGGCCCTGGAACTGCGGGATGGCGACTCATCCAGGTTCAACGGCCGCGGTGTTTTGAAAGCTGTGGCTAATGTTAATGACACTATCGGACCGTGGCTTATAGGACGCTCACCTATGGACCAGGCATCTATCGACGCCGGCCTAAACGACCTCGACGGAACGGACGACAAAAGTAATCTAGGAGCCAATGCGGTGCTGGCAGTGTCCCTAGCCGTCGCCAAGGCGGCAGCCGGTGAAAGCAACCCCGGCGGATCGCTATGGAAGTACCTGTCTGATGGCGGAACAGTCAGTTTGCCGGTCCCCATGTTCAATATCCTGAACGGCGGCAAACACGCTTCGAATTCGGCAGACATCCAAGAATTTATGGTTATGCCTGTTGGCGTGAACAGCTTTTCGGATGCATTACGTGCCGGAGCTGAGATCTACCAAGCGCTCAAGAGCCTGCTGAGCGACGACGGCCACAGCACCAACGTGGGTGATGAAGGCGGGTTTGCGCCCAGCCTTCCATCCAACCGAGATGCACTAGAGATAGTTCTCAAGGCCACGGTAAAGGCGGGCTACATTCCGGGTAAAGACGTTTATATCGCCTTGGACGTTGCAGCCAGTGAATTGTTCCGAGAATCCGACAGTATGTATGTTCTGGAACGTGAGGGGACCACATTAAGCGCAGATGACCTAGTCAAGTTGTACCAGGGTTGGGCGAACGAGTTTCCCATAATTTCCATAGAAGATGGTCTCTCCGAAGACGATTGGTCTGGTTGGACTAGTCTGCATAGCCTTTTAGGCAGTTCCGTTCAAGTCCTGGGAGACGACCTCTTGGTGACCAACATCACGCGTATCAAGAAAAGTATTGATGAGAAATCCAGTAACGCCGTGCTGCTTAAGCCGAACCAGATTGGTTCACTATCCGAGACCCTCGCGGCCCTCAATATGGCCAGGGACGCCGGTTGGGGTGCTGTTATGAGCCATCGCTCTGGTGAGACTGAAGACACAACTATCGCCGACCTGGCAGTGGCCTGGGATGTGCGTCAAATTAAGACAGGGGCGCCAGCCCGCTCTGAGCGAGTGGCCAAGTACAATAGGCTACTCCGTATCGAATCAGAATTGGGTGACAATGCCTATTATGCCGGTAAGACGGCATTCGATTTCTTAGGGCTTTCGTAGGTGATATTGTGCTTAGGCGGGGTAGATACCATCGGGGGCCGAGGTATTCAGCATCAAAGAGAAGAAAAGTGTCTTCCCAAGCGTCTTTCCAGCAACTATCATGTACTCGGCCAATGACATAACGTTGCGATGCTTGGTCATGCCGCTTCGCAAAAAATATAAAAATCCGGAGGAAGAGCATGGTCACCAGGATTGGGATTAATGGTTTTGGTAGGATTGGAAGATTGGTGCTACGAGCTAACGAGGGCCGTAATGCCGGAAAGGTTGAGGTTGCTGCGGTCAACGACTTGACCGACGCTGAAACCAACGCCCACCTTCTGAAATACGACACCAACTATGGCCGCTACCCCGGTAAGGTTGAAGCAAGCAACGGTGATCTTATCGTAGATGGCCGCAGTATCAAGGTCTTCTCCGAACGAGATCCGGCCCAGATTCCATGGTCCGAGATGGGTGTTGACCTGGTCGTAGAGTCGACCGGCATCTTTACGGATGCCGATAAGGCCGCGGGCCATCTGAAGGGCGGCGCCAGCAAAGTGATCATCTCTGCGCCCGCCAAAGGCGAGGATTTGACCTTGGTGATGGGCGTTAATGATGGGATGTACGATGCCAAGAGCCATAACATCATCTCCAACGCCTCCTGCACCACCAATTGCTTCGCCACCATGGTGAAGGTGCTCCACGACAACTTCGGCATCGAGCATGGCCTGATGTCGACGATCCACTCTTATACCAACGACCAAGCCATCTTGGATCAGCGCCACGGTGATCTTCGTCGCGCTCGAGCGGCTGCGGAGAACATTATTCCCACCAGCACCGGTGCAGCCCGGGCAGTTGGCCTGGTCTTGCCTGAACTGAACGGTAAATTGAACGGTGTGGCTTTCCGGGTGCCCACGTCCACCGGCTCCATTACCGACTTCACTGCCACGGTGTCCAAGGACGTGACTGCCGAACAGATCAACGAGGCCTATGCGGCGGCTGCCGACGGCCCCATGAAAGGCATCCTTGAATATAACGACGAGCCGCTGGTTAGCACCGACTACAAGGGTAATCCTCATAGCTGCATCATCGATGGCCTCTCAACTATGGTGATGGAGAATAGGATGATTAAAGTTATGGGCTGGTACGACAACGAGTGGGGTTACTCCTGCCGCACTGCAGACCTGGCCGCTTTGATGTCCGACAAAGGCATCTAACCTGCGGGTTAACTTGTAGTTTTGCACGGGGCTTCCATGAGCTCTCCTAGAGATTGCAAAGTCCTCCGCCTCCAATTCATTGGGGATGGAGGACTTTTTTTATACATAGGCTTGTCTGGACTCCAAATATAATGCTAACCACCATGTTTATGTATGTGATTTCGTGCATACCGGTAGTTACGAGGTCTAGCGTTGGTGCTTAGGACCTACCGCTTTCTCAGTTTCCACGGGCGTGTTTCCTGGACGCTTTACATATTGCTGCTAATTATAGTTGTGGCCTTTGGGCTGCGGCTCAACGGCATTAATTGGGACCAAGGGTTCGCATTCCACCCAGACGAACGGGATATCTATATGCGGTCTGGGTGCATGTATGATTTGTTGACGGACGCTCCGGGTGCCCGGGAGTGCGGCTACGTGCGTGGTGAACCAGAGGCCGAACCCGGCCTGCCCAGTATCGGCACCCTCTTGGATAAGGACCGAAGCCCTTTCAATCCTCATTGGTTCCCGTTGGGCAGCATCCTCATCTATCTGATGGTCTTCTTCCGGTCTGTCGCGGAATTGTTCACCGACCTCAACTCCCTGGATATGCGTTACTTTGGCCGGCCTTTATCTGCCATTGCGGACGTGGGTTCGGTGGTGATGGTTTTCATCCTGGGGCGGAAGTTTTATGGGACCGGTGTAGGCCTACTCGCTGCAGGCCTTACCGCTATGTCGGTTATTCACGTCCAGAACAGCCATTTCTTCCGCCCAGAGACTTTCTCGGTGTTCTTCACCTTGGCAAGTTTTTGGGCGATGTGGAGGATGCTGGAAAGAAAGCGGTTGCACGACTCAGCTATATTGGGCTTGATGTTGGGACTGGCTATCGCGCCTAAAGTGAGCATCCTGCCGATTCTGGCTCCCATGTTCTTGATCTATTGGTACCGCGTCCTGGATGAGGTGGAAGGTCGCTGGGCAGATATAACTCCTGGACTGGTGCAGCGCATCTTTCGACACGCCGCCTTAGCTGCCGCTGTCGCGGGAGGAGTGTTCTTCATCTCCGCGCCTTACGCCATTCTGGATTTAGGTTCCTTTGCCAGAGACCTTGCGGCGCAGACTAGGATGGCAAGCGATGCTGGTTTGTGGCCGTTCACGATTCAATACGTCGACACTCCGGCGTTCATTTATCAGATACAGCAATCTTCCGTCTGGGGTCTGGGCCTTCCACTGGGAGTGGTCGCCTGGGCTTCCATCCCCTTCACTGCCGCCGTGGCTGTTTTCAGCAAGGCCGTTCGTCGGGCTGACCTGTTTTTGTTGGCCTGGGTGGTGCCCGGATTTGTCTTCTTGGAGGCCTTCGAAGTCCACTTCCTCCGCTATGTGTTCCCGTTGATGCCGGTCATAATCATAATGGGTTCTAGGATGCTGCTGTGGACGGTGTTTGCCTACCAGCCACTGGCTGGCCGACTGGTCACCCATTGGCTGGTCTCTGCCAGAATATTGCCTGGCCTAGCTATCGGCGTAGTCGTGTTCGTGGTCGCCGCCACCGGTTTCTATACTCTAGCCTTTCAACGGGTCTACGCCCAGGATCATCCGGCAATCACCGCGTCCGAGTGGATAAATTC
>CAJWGH010000035.1 GCA_913031095.1 uncultured Chloroflexota bacterium
ATTGTGGTGACCTACCGGAACCAGTTCGAACAGGTTGCCGCTACTCAGACCAGCACCTCTATAAGATACTAGGACGGGAGCTACGCATGGCCGATCAAGTCTATTGGGATGACGTACATGAAGGCATGGCATTGCCCGACTTGGTGAAGAATCCCTCTACCCAGCAATTGGTGAAATATGCGGGCGCGTCCGGCGACTACTATCAGATTCATTACGACCAGACCTACGCACGGAATAACGATTTAGAGGACGTGATTCTCCATGGCGCTCTTAAGAACGCATTCCTGGGGCACCTGGTCACTAAGTGGATGGGACCCGATGGCGAGTTGAAACGTCTGGTCTGCCAATACCGGGGCATGGATATACCCGGCACTCCGGTGATTATCAAAGGCGTTGTTACGAAAAAATACCAGGACAAAGGCGCCGATTTGGTTGACTGCGAGATCTGGCTAGAGAACGAAAAGGGTGAGAGAACCACGCCTGGCTCGGCGACGGTTGCCCTTCCTTCCAGATAAACACGCAAATCAAGAGCTTGAATGAGGCAGTTACTTCTGCCCCGATTAGATTAGAACCAAACCCAGGGAGGCAATAATGGCGGAAATGTTGAATGGCAAAGTGGCCATAGTCACTGGCTCCGGCCGCGGGATCGGCCGGGGTATAGCCAAGCTGATGGCCGCAGAAGGCGCCAGCGTGGTAGTCGTTGACCCTGGAGTGAACGTGGACGGCAGCGGTCAGGACCAGTCCGTAGCTGAACAGGTGGTTGCCGAGATTAAAGCTGAGGGCGGGAACGCCATCGCTTGCATGGAGTCAGTAACTGAGATGGAAGGCGGCGAGAAGATAGTTCAATCCGCCGTCGACAACTTTGGTAAGCTGGACATAGTAGTCACCTGCGCCGGCATACTTCGGGATCGAATGATCTTCAACATGTCGGAAGAGGAATGGGACGACGTGATTGCCGTTCACCTCAAAGGTACATTCACCGTTGTTAAGAACGCTTGCATCCTGATGCGCCAACAGCGCTCTGGCCGAATAATCACCTTCAGCTCCGAGTCTGGCCTCATGGGTAACTCAGGCCAGGCCAATTACGGCGCAGCCAAGTCGGGTATCGCGGGGTTCACAAAGGTCGTGGCGAAGGACATGGGCCGCTACGGTGTGACCGTTAACGCGATAGCACCCCGGGCTAGCACCCGCATGATTGCAGACATCCCTGATACTGCATCTGAGATAAGGGCCCGCAGTGGAGTGGAACCTATCGCCGGAGAGGAAGATTTGGCCAACCTGGATCCTGACCACATCGCGCCCTTTGTAGGTTACCTGGCCAGTGACTTCGCCGACAACGTTAATGGCCAGACTTTCTTGGTGTATGGCGACACCATATCGCTGGTCTCCCAGCCAAGGCCTGAGCGAGCCATCTACGAGCCAACCGGCACCTGGGACGTTGATAAGCTGTCCGAGATGGCCCGTGACATACTGACCAAAGATATATATAACCCAGCCCCGGCCAGAGAATAGGTCAAGATTTGGCAGAGGTCTCGGTCGAAGAAGAGCTTACAGGCACCTGGCGGTTACTGGAATGCTATGGCAGTTGGTCTGACGGCCGCATCAGCTATCCTTACGGCGAGAGGCCGGAAGGCCAGTTGATTTATGACGGACGTGGCAGCTTCTCCGGCCAGATAGTTGGTAGCGGCAGGCCAGCATTCCAATCAGGAAACCTTCTCAAAGGAACTCAGGAAGAGATAAAGACAGCTTTTGAAGGATACATCGCGTACTACGGTACCTATGAAGTCGATGAGTCTAAGGGACAGGTGACTCACCACGTTGCTGGTGCTTTGTTCCCCAACTGGATTGGCGATATCCAAACGAGAAATTTTGAGTTTGAAGGTAAAAGACTTCGATTGAGCACCCAGCCCATCAAGGGCTCGCGGGCAGACCTTACAAACATACTTCTGTGGGAACGGGCCTAAGCCTACCTGAACTGAATAATGATAAGTAACCAGACGGAGATAATCTGATGGCGGAATTGCTGAAAGACAAGGTGGCGATTGTAACCGGCTCGGGCCGCGGCATTGGCCGGGGAGTCGCCAAGTTGATGGCCGCTCAAGGCGCCAAAGTAGTTGTAGTAGACCCTGGCGTAAACGTGGACGGCACCGGCGAAGACTCATCTTTCGCCCAACAGGTGGTGGACGAGATCAAGGCTGAAGGAGGAGAAGCGGCCGCTTCCTTGGAGTCAGTGGCCACCATGGCCGGCGGCGAGAAGATCATTCAGACCGCCCTGGACAACTACGGGAAGTTGGATATCGTTGTAACGGTAGCCGGGATTCTCCGAGACCGTATGATTTTCAACATGTCTGAACAGGAATGGGACGATGTTATCGCTGTCCACCTCAAGGGGACTTTCTCGATTGTTAAGAACGCTAGCGTTCTTTTCCGGCAGCAACGTTCGGGACGTATCATCACATTTAGCTCTACCACGGGGTTGTATGGCAACTCCGGCCAGGCCAACTACGGTGCGGCCAAGGACGGCATAGCTGGGTTCACCAGGGTGGTTGCCAGGGACATGGGCCGCTATGGTGTAACTGCCAACGCCATCTCACCGAGCGCCGCCACCAGGATGATAGGCAGCATCCCTGATGACGCTCGGGAACTCAGGGCCGCCCGTGGCATCAGTACCGGTGCAGCTCTGACGCTTAGGGGTCAAGCCGACGATATCGCGCCTATGGTTACCTGGTTGGCTTCCGACGAAGCCGGTCACGTGAACGGCCATGTCTTCCATGTGACCGAAGGCTTGGTAACCCTCCTAAACGAACCTGAACCGGTGAAGACCATCCAAAAGGATGGCAAGTGGACGGTCGAAGAACTAGTCCGGGTCTTCCCGGTGACCATTGGCATCGAGCTGGTCAACCCAGCCCCTAGCCAAGTACCTCGAGAATAAGGTGCCGCGCCGCGCTTTCTTCGGACTAGCTTCACAGCTTTCGAAAAAAGAGGCCCCATCGATGGGGCCTCAAGTTTTTAATAGACAGTTATTACAAAGGGGACCTTTTAGATGATCAAAAATTTTTCCGCTTCTTATGCTGGCCATTTGGTCGATGAGAAAATCGGATTGGAAGGTACACCTGCTAACGAGCGTTGGTACTCTAATGACCAGCTGATTGAGACTTTTGACTGGGCCTTGGACATCTCCAAGCACATCGAGGAGCTAGGATTCCAAGAATTTTGGATGGCTGAGCACCACTTCCAGCCGGAGGGCTACGAAGCCATACCCAATCTAATCATGTTGGGCCTTTATCTCTCCACGCAGACCGAGAAGCTGAAGTTTGGATGCGGGTTCAATATTGCTCCTATGTGGCACCCTCTGCGCCTGGCTGAAGACTTCGCCATGGCTGACGTTCTAAGCAAAGGGCGGATCATATTCGGCGTGGGCCGGGGCTACCACACCCGAGAGGTAGAGACCTTTGGGGCGCCGATGCTGGACTCAGACGCTAACCGGGAGCTGTTCGAGGAGCAACTGGAAGTCATAGTTAAGGCCTTCAGCCAAGAGAAGTTCTCGCATCACGGCAAGCACTACCAACTCCCGCCGGAAGTCCCCTATCGCGGATATCAGTTGAAGGAACTGACCTTGGTTCCCCGTCCTATCACCCAGCCAGTGGACATTTGGCAGCCTCTTGTCAGCGCCAACCCCCGAGGCATCGACTTTATGGCGAAGATGGGAATTAAGCCGTTAATCGCGAATAACCCTCCCGCGGCTTTGGAAGAGAAGCTAACCATGCTCCAATCGGCAAGGGCCAAATATGGAAGGGAGACGAATCTGGGAGAGGATATGGCTCTTGGCTTCCGGATCTTTATCGCAGAGACCAAAGAAAAGGCTATCAAGCAAGCCAGGCCTTACTTCGAAGAAGCTATGAAATTCGCGGGCCCGCTGGGAGTGATGCCTCTGACCCCGGAGCAGAACGAGTCAGTGGTTAACAAGGGCCGGACCGCCGGAGTCGCCTTACCGACACTGGACGAAGCTGTAGAAGCCGGTTCTTGGATCTGTGGCACATCTGACGATGTCGCCGAGGCTTTGAAACGTATCGAAGAGAAGTATCCGGGGGTTGAGCGGGTGAACATTGCTGCTGTAATGGGGATGCCGCTAGAGGTGTTCAAGGACCAGCTAAGCATCATCTCCGAAGAGATCATGCCATCGTTCAAGAGCTAGTAGGAGAACGGCATATGGTCTCAGGATTTAATTGTCCAGCGCCACGCTGTGGAAAACTCCTTGAGTGATGCCGGGCTCCAACTTTTCTGCTTGGCGGATGGCATAATGGTCCGTCATCCCGGCGACATAGTCCACGGCGGCTCGGTCGGAGGCGGCGCCGGGGCTGAAGTACGGTGGTGGTATCTCCTCGACGTTGTCCACAAAATAGGTGTATAGCAGATTGACCACATCTCGGCCGACTTCAGACTGTTTGGTGTTACCCAACGGCAGGTATATGTTCTGGAACATGTAGTTCCGGAGCTCCATCATCGCTTCCCGTGCCTCGGGGTTCATCTCGATGACTGGCTTCTTTTCGGCATCCGTGTCGCCTAATCCAGAAACATGCCAGGATCCTTGCACGATGCCGGTCACGAGGGCGTCTAGCCTTTGGGAGTGGGTGGTGCCGAGAACTTGGCTGGCCCGCTTGGGCAGGTCTTCCGCGTTCAACATGCCAGCCCGGATGGCGTCGGCGATGTCGTGGTTCAAATAAGCAACGGAATCGGCCAGCCGCAGGATCTGTGCTTCCAGTGTAAGCGATTCATCTAGCTTGATGTCTAAGAAATCACCCTGTGGCTTGGAGTGGGAAATTATTCCTTGCCTGACTTCCCAGGTTAGGTTTAACCCCTCTCCCTCTTGGGCCAGCTTCTCGACGATACGCAGGCTCTGGGCACTGTGAGTAAAGCCTTCGGAATAGGCCTGATTCAGGGTTTCCTCGCCTAGATGCCCGAACGGGGTGTGACCGAGGTCATGCCCATAAGACATAGCTTCGACCAAATCTTCGTTTAGGTTCAGGGCCCGGGCGATGGTGCGGCCCACTTGGGCTACTTCCAGTGTGTGGGTCAACCTGGTAACGAAGTGGTCGCCTGAAGGGGCTAGGAATACTTGGGTCTTGTGTTTCAAACGCCGGAAGGCGTTGGTGTGGATGATGCGGTCGCGGTCTCGTTGATACTCTGTGCGCAGGGGGGATGGGTTCTCGGGTTTCTCACGGCCCTTGCTCTGGGTCGACCGGCTGGCGTAAGGAGAGAGATTCTCTTCCAAAGCCTCCAGCCGCTGCCGTACTTGCAGGTCGTTGACCTGACTGGGCTCCATCTAGCCTACCCTCTGTGTCAACATCTCGTTCGAACTAGTCCTTGAGCGGGATAATGCCCCAGGTGATGGACCCTGAGTCATTGGATAGCCCCTTGTCCTTAGCAATCTCCCGGATGTTGAGCAGGGTTGCGTTGACCTCGTTTGTCAAGAGCACCCAGTCTGGCTCATCAGGAATCCAGTAGGGCGAATTGATGCGCACCACTTGATTCTCTTTAGCATTCAAGTAGATGCCGAATTTGGATGCTTGCTGCATTTGTCCCTCCGAATCTGCGGTTTATCGCTTGGTAGTGATTAGACGACCTGCTCAGCAGGCCGTTGCTTTATTTCTCGAGCATAGACCCCACGATACTCCGGCGGCAATTGGTCGGCGATACGACTCATCACCATGTCCATTAAGCTGGACATCACTTCTTTGCTTGGTGTGCCTTCAATCACTGGTAGCGTGAACGGTTGCCCGATGCTAGCCTTCATCTTCCGGAACGGGAACGGTATCCGCCAAAGAGGGAACTTTTCGGTGCCTGTTACACCCACCGGCAGGATGGCCGCCTGCGACTTCAAAGCCAGGTACACCATACCAAGCATACCGCGGTGCAGTGTGCCGTCTGGGCTTCGAGTGCCTTCTGGGAATATCACTACAGCCCGGTCGCGTTCCAGATTCTGCATCAGTACCCGCACGGCGTCAATCCCGGCAGTTGATCGGTTGAAAGAAGATACGTGAAACAAACGCATACCCAATCGGCTGATGGGGTTCCCGAATAATTCTTTCTTGCCGATGAAGTAAAGTGGTCTGGGTATAGTGGCTACCAACAGTGGAGGGTCGTTCAACGACAGGTGGTTACTCACGATGATTAATGGGCCGAACTTGGGTACGCCTTCCGCTCCGGAGACATGCAGCCGGCCAAACGTTCGAAAGCAGAACCTGGCCAACAGGCTCCCTAGGCTGTATATGATGGTGGTGTCTTTGAAACAGGTCAAAGTGTTCCGGCGTAATCGACGATCCGCTGCACTACTTGTTGGATATCCAGGCCGTCGGTATTCAGCTCCCAGGCGTCTTTGGCAGGTCGAAGAGGGGAATCTTCTCTGTTGCTGTCGATCTCGTCCCGTGCCATTGTATCTTTCAACACGATCTTGAGTTCTACGGTTTCCCCTCTGTTTCGCATCTCTTGCCAGCGCCTTTCGGCACGAATCTCCGGTGACGCGGTGAGGTAGACTTTGAGGTCTGCGTTTGGGAGTACCACGGTTCCGATATCCCGCCCCACCATGACTATATTGCCCCCGTCTGCCACTGCTTGCTGTTGGGCGACCAATTCTCTGCGCACCGCAGTGGCCTTGGCGACAGCGGAAACATTGCTATCAACACAGGGTTCTCTGAGTTCTGTTCCTAGTGTGAGACCGGCGATCGCAACCTTGGTGTTGTCATTGGCGACCAACTCTATCGGATTGGCGCGGGCAATCTCGCCGAGAGAAGTAGTGTCATCTACGGAGATGTCGCTCCGGAGCGCTAGCCAGGTGACGGCGCGGTACATGATTCCGGTGTCTAGGTAAGCGAACCCAAGGGTTTGGGCCAATTCCCGCCCCACCGCAGTCTTTCCGGCGGCTGCTGGTCCGTCGATAGCAATCACGCTGATTTCGAAGGGCAATTGATCCTTCTCCTAGTGGGTTTGCCGTAGGATATGCGGAGTCCTACACGGGACAACGATGCGAACACAATTATACACCGCTAACTATTTTGATTACCTTGCGGTAATCTTGTTTAGGGGTTTAGATTAGAGTTCAAAGGCTGACTACCGGCCTCTTATACCTATGTTGGAAACGATTAAAGCAAACCTCGCCATCAGCAGGGCTACTGCAAGGATGTGGTCACTGTTTATTGGTATCCTCGCCACTTTGGCCCTGTATTTTTTGGCCTGGACTTATCCGACTTTCCCGGGTGATGAAGCCGCGCTAATCCGGCTCCAGGCTCTACGGACCGGCTGGCTGGACGACTTGGCAATCGGGTTATCCAACTTGGGGTCGCTCTGGATCTTTTTGCCGGCGGTTGCCGTACTGATCGTATTCCTGTTCTTTGCCCGCCGGTATGCTGATATCGGCTTGGTCTTCAGCGGTCTCATGGTCGTCGGACTAGGCAACCGCCTGAAGCTTCTGGTAGACCGCCCCCGGCCCGATTACCAGATAATTGAGCCACTCGCATCAGGACTCAGCTTTCCGAGTGGCCATTCTCTCCTGGCAGTGATTCTGGGCGGTATGTTGGTCTACCTGGTTGGCCAATGGGTGCGCCCAATCTTGCCCCGGCGAGCGATCCAGGTTGGACTCATCTTAGTGGTGGTTGGCATGGGCGCCTCAAGGGTTTATCTGGGCGTGCATTGGCCCAGTGACGTGATTGGCTCATACGTGTTGGGCGTGCTGTCATTGGTCGCTTTGGTTTGGCTCCGAAACAACTTCACAATCGCATCATAGTCCCCTTGGCGTGCCTATTTCCCCCTGCTACACTCGGGTCAGTGTTATATCATGCGGAGCGTGAGGTGGTATGAACTGGGTTGACATTGTAATTATTGTCGTTTGGGGAGTAACAGCAGCTTGGGGCTACTCTAGAGGGTTATTTGGGGTTTTGGTCCCTTTGATCTCTCTGGTAGTAGGCCTGGCGCTCGCAAGTCGTATTGGTGATTCGGTGGGGCAGATGTTCTCCGGCATCACCGATAACGAAAACGCTCAGACCGTTGCCGGATTCATTCTGATTATTGCCGTGCTGCTCATTTCAGGTTGGGCTATCAGCTTCTTGATCCGTAGTGTTCTAGGCATTATCCCGTTATTTGGATTCGTGAACAGCCTGGGCGGTATGGCCGTAGGTATATTGATCGGGTTCTTGTTGTTATCAGGGGTCTTGACCAACATTCAAAGGTTCCCGGTCAGAGACTACGA
>CAJWGH010000036.1 GCA_913031095.1 uncultured Chloroflexota bacterium
ACCTGGCCGCAACTGCACAGCGGCGCGTGGATCTGGTTGATGGACAGGTGATCTCTCGAGCCTGATCCTAGCCCCACACCTCCGGTTGCCGCGCGCTTGGTTAGCGCAGAGTTTTTGACCAGCATCGCAAGCTCCAGCGGTCAAATCCGCCTGATTTGTCGGTCAATACTAGTGGTTCATATGTGGCCTCAGGTATTGCCCAGAGCGTGCCCATCAATAGCAATGTATCTATCTAGTAGCAGTCCCAGCGCCCGTATGCGTGTATACTTTTGCAGAACGGACCTCACTTAGGGTTCGTCTGAAACTTGATCGCTGAGGATTAGGTATGTTTGTGCGAATCTACACTGGTGATGACGACCAGTCCCACATGGAAGAGATGGACCCGCTCACGGAAGAGGTCCATAGAATCGCCACGAAACCAGGCGAAGACCTGGTCTTCCGAACATTCGAAGAGAACAGAGCGGTCGAATGGCATAACCCCACGCGGCGTCAGTATCTGTTCGTCCTTACCGGCCAGATGGAAGTTTCGGTTAAAGATGGAACCACTCTTGTGTTCAATCCGGGTGACGTATTGTTGGCTGAGGACATGACCGGCCAAGGTCATCTAACAAGGTCAGTAGGTGGCTCGTATACCTCTGTCTCCATGGGGATACCCGACTTCTAGCCACGCCTGAAATAGCGGTTGACAGGCAGATTCCGTTATTTATAATGGCAATCGAATACCCGACGCGTTATCGCCAACGACACGCAGACCAAAATCTAAATGGAAGGCTAAGTAAGAGATGATTACCAAGTTCGACAGCCTGTACGCCGGTCACGTAGATATGGCCGACATCGGCTATGGCGGAACGGCGGTCAACGACCGGAAGTTTGACAACGACCATCTGATGACGGTCTATAGTAAGGCGGAGGCCATCGCCAAAGCCTTGGACGAGAACGGTTTCGATACGATGTGGATGGCGGAACACCACTTCCAGCCGGAAGGCTACGAGTGTATCCCCAACCTGATCATGCTTAATGTCCATCTGGCCCACTTGACCAAGAATATCAAGTTTGGCTGCGGTTTCAATATCGCCCCCATGTGGCACCCGTTACGCTTGGCCGAGGACTATGCCACCGCAGACATCCTGACTAACGGCCGGGTGATTTTCGGCGTTGGTCGTGGCTACCACACCCGCGAAGTGGAGACCTTTGGCTCCAACATCACCGACCAGGATGCCAACCGTGAAGAGTTCGAAGAAGCGGTAGAAATCATCTTCAAAGCGTTTAACAACGAGTCCTTCTCCCACAAAGGGAAGTACTACACCCTGCCTCCAGAGGTCCCCTACCGCGGCTACACCCTCAAGGACTTGACGCTGGTCCCTCGGCCCAAGACTTTACCGGTAGAATGTTGGCAGCCCATCCAGGGTGGGACGGAACGAGCCTTGGACTTCATGGCCAAACATGGGATCAAAGGCATCCTGGGTGGGGGTGTCGCGGAAGGTGGCGTTATGGACAGCATTATGACCGGTTACCGCGACGCTCTTGTCCGGGCTGGAAAAAAGGACGCGCAGCTCGGAGAGGGCCTGAGCGTCGGTTTTCACTACCATCTGGCTCCCACAGTGGAACAAGGCATCAAAGAGGCTAAGGGCTTCTTTGAAGAAAACCTCAAGATGTTTGGCCCGTTGCGCCTGCATCGCGGCTTGACTGATGAACAGATCGAGATTATGGGCGATCCACGCCGGGCCCCAGATGGTGGACTGCCCAATATCGAAGACGCCGTTGAGAAACAAGCGTTTTTGACCGGCCCCCCGGAGCGGATCATCGAGCAGCTGAAGGGCGTGGAAGCCGAATATCCCGCCTTGGAACGGATCGGAATGAGCCACCCGATGGGCGCACCCCAAAGCGTGATCACTGAGCAACTGGAGTGGTTCGGTAAAGAGGTCATGCCAGCTTTCAAAGGTAGAGTAGGTTCCAACTAGCGGGGTTTTCTAGGACGGACGCCAAGAGCACCGGTGGAACTGATTCACCGGTGCTTTTCTTTCAGGAGTGCTACTCCCATCCTTTTATATCCATAGGAGCTAGTGGAGGGATCCCGTTGCCGTGGTCGACAGGAACAGGGCTGTCAGAGAACCGAACTCCCGCGCTCGCTGCTGATACAATCGCTCTAATCTCTGTAAGAACACCGGCCACGGGAGAAAACCATGGCTATCTATGAACTCCGGACCTACACCCTTTACGTTGGCAAGATGGGCGAAGCAACAAAGCTTTACGGCGAAGAAGGCTGGCCCGCGCTGGATAAAGGTGGCTTCGGCAAGAAGCTGGTAGGCTATTTTACCAGCGACGTGGGAACCATTAATCAACTAGTACACCTGTGGCGTTTCGAAGACGACGCCGACCGGCGCAATCATTGGTCGACATTGTTCGCCGACGGGCCTTTCATGGCCTTCGCCGCCAAGCTCAGGCCCCTTTTGATGACTCAAGAGGTCAAAGTTATGCTGGAAGCACCCTGGGGGCCACATCCTTAATAGTGACCAAGCCTGGCTCGCGTTGACAGCTATTGGGCCCAAGATTACACTCCGGACGAGCTGAATTGGGAAGTAACGAGTGCAATATGGTTTCCTCGGACGCAGTTGACCTAGGCGACGCCATCGACCTGATGTTTGCGACCGGTTGGACCGACGGATTACCCGTGGTTCCGCCCACCGCAGACCGGGTTAAGAAATTCGTTGAATACACTGGACGAGATGCTAATGAGCTCGTTGCCGAGCTTCCCCCTCTGGGTGGCAAGGCGACAGTGGAGCGCATTGCAGTTAACGCAGTTATGGCTGGCTGCCTTCAGGAACACATGCCAGTGGTGATCACTGCCATTCAAGCGATGATGGATGATCGGTTCAACCTGCGTGGTGTCATGTGTTCCACCGGCATCCATACTCCGTTGGTGATCGTTAGCGGACCTCTGGCTAAAGACCTGGACATCAACGGCGGCTACAACTGCTTCGGATCAGGCTGGCGGGCCAACGCGACTATTGGCCGGGCGGTCAAGCTGGCATTGGTCAACCTTGGCGGAGCTATCCCCGGCGAGACCAACAAAGCAACCTTCGGCCATCCAGGCGCCTATACCTACTGCGTGGCCGAGGACCAGGAGATTAACCCCTGGGAACCACTGCATACGGATGTGGGTCTCGATGCCTCGGATAGCGCAGTGACAGTATTCCCTGCGGAAGCTCCCCACAACATCATGTATCACGCCAAGAACTCTAGGGATTTTCTCACGGTTTTGGCCGATACGATGTGCACGCTAGGGAATGTCCAGATGTACGTCATGGGCGACACCTTTGTGGTGATCGGTCCGGAACACGCCCGGTTCCTCCATGAGGACGGTTGGCGCAAACAGGACATAAGGCAATTCCTCTTTGAGCATGCTAGAAAGCCGGTCCGTGATTTGAAACACGGCGGCCCGCCCCAAGGCGACGCGAACCGCGGCCATTTTTGGCCCCGGTTCGTCGATGCCAACGATGATGAACAGATGGTGCCGGTAGTTCGCGCCGCAGACCGGATACACATCATGGTTGCCGGTGGGAAGGGTGGTCCTCATTCCGTATATCTTCCTGGTTGGGGTTCACGGCGGGTCACTAAGAAGATAGAGACCTCATAAAATCTTGCAGGCTTCGTCAACATAAAATTCCGGATAGGAATCGAGGAGTAGTCATGGTAAGTGCACCGGGATCACACCTGAAAGACCGCTTGAACGAGATGGGCTTGCTCTCACCGATAGACCCTGAAGCTTACTCCCGGTGGAGGTCAGCGCCGCGTTTAGAGTCCGTGCATGGTAAGGTTGGTGGTTTTCTGGGCAACCGAAAGGCCAACGCCAGCCTGTTGCTCCAGGAAGTGAAAGAGCTCCTGAATAAGGACTTTGAGCTTAGAGACGGAATCGCGGTCGACAAATACGTTTATTCCCGCCCTGCCACCGACGATATAATTGACGACTTAGCCGCCAAGTGCGATTTTGTGGTGACCTGCATCGCGGATTGAGGGTCCTGCACCGCGTGCAGTGTGCACGACGCCATGGCCTTGGAGAATAAGGGTGTCCCCACGATAGTCATATGTACGGACCCATTCTTGAATTCGGCCTACAGGCATGCCAGCGTTTTTGGGCGCAAGGGGTTCCAACCTTTGGGGATACCTCACCCACTGGGCGGCATAACGCCGGATTTGGTAGCCCAACGGGCTAAGGAACTGCATCAACAGATAATCAATGTGCTGACCACGGGCGAATAACTCATTAGTCATAGGAGACAACAATGGTTAGAGTAGGCGCAGGAATCCGAGTTTACGAGCAATTGGAGACTTGGGAGAATCTGCCCGAGGGTTGGGTGCTAGGCCAGACGGCTATCGTCACGGATTCTCAGGACAGGGTCTATCTGTTCAATCGTGGAGATCACCCCCTGATTGTTTTGGACCGGGACGGCAACTTCCTGAACTCGTGGGGCGAAGGCCAATTGCCCGACGCTCACGGTATGTTTATAGATGCCGACGATAATCTATACATGCCGGTCAAAAACAGCCATGTTGTGCTGAAGTATCGTCCAGACGGTAATCTCCTCATGACCCTGGGCGAATGGGACAAACCCTCGGATACCGGGTGGTCGGGAGACTACAGCGAGCCTGCGAAACAGGCCGCAGGTCCCTTTAATCGGCCCAGTGATATCGCTCTAGACAACTCCGGAGACTTGTATATCTCCGACGGTTATGGCAACTCCCGGGTCCACAAGTTCACTGCGGACGGCAAGTTGGTCTTCTCCTGGGGCGAACCCGGGAAGACCGGACCTGGAGAGTTTCATGTGCCCCACGGAGTATGGGTCCACACTGATGGCCGGGTGTTCGTGGCAGACAGAGAGAACAACCGCATCCAGATTTTCGATGCAGATGGCAAGTACCTGGACCAATGGACCGGCCTGGCACGCCCCTGTGATATCTATGTCGATGGGGACGATGTGTTCTACGTGCCCGAATTGGACGGTTTCATGAGCATCTTGAGCATCGACGGAGATATTATTGCCAGTTGGGAAAGCCCCTTGGACGCCGGTTGGGGCAACGGGGCCCACGCGGTTTGGGTTGACTCCCATGGGGACCTCTACGTGAACCAAAACGTGGAGGGCCACCGCCTGGTTAAGTACGCTCGCCAGTAGACACGTTAGAGGGTATCAACACCGTCCACCCAGTCATTCAGAGGTGTTAGCCAGGTAATCTCATAGCTACCGGCAGGCACGTAGAGCATAGGCAATTAGACTTTTGGTTGCACTCAGTGTGACAGATGGAGAAATTAACTCGGAGGACCGTTGATGCGGGCCGGATACCAAGTGGGACATGTCGTCTTGCGGGACACCGTTGACCACCAGCAGCAGTGGCAAGATTTGCTCGCTCAATTTCGGGCGGTCAACGACGCCGGGTTCGACTCCTACTGCTACGGTAATCATTTCTTGATCGACCCCTTCCAGCACTTCCAGCCTTGGACCGTGTTGGCACGCATGGCTGCCGAGCCGAGTAACATGGTTCTGGCGACGTCGGTGTTGCTGCTACCCCTTCTTAACCCTGTGGAGGTCGCTGAACAAGCTGCGACCTTGGATCACATCTCAGAAGGGCGGTTCGTACTAGGTGTGGGTCTGGGTTATCGTCCCGAAGAATGTGAGGCTTTTGGAATCAAGATGTCAGAGCGGGGCGGTCGTATCACCGAATCGTTGGAACTCATGCGGCGGTTGTGGACTGAAAACGAGGTCACGCATCATGGCAAATACTACAACGTGACAGGTGCCAAACCTACAGCTCGGCCTTACCAGCAGCCCGGTCCAAAGGTCTGGCAGGCGGCGATGAGTGACCCTGCGATACGCAGAGTGGGGCGGACCGGAGATATCCTTTTCGTAGGCCCGGCACAAGGCAACGACTCCATCCGCAAACAGATCGACCTGTATCATGACACATTGGAAAAGAGCGGCCACGACATTCCTGAAGAGATGGTGGTTGTCAGGGAGTTTTACTGCGCAAGCGACCACGAGGAAGCCATCAGGAAGGCGCGCGCAGGGTTCGAAACTAAATACCAGGTCTATCGAGACCAGGGACTACATGGTTCGGACGATGAACTGGCCAGAAAAGTGACCGGAGACCTGGAAACCCTGATGGAAGAGACCTTTGTTATCGGCAGTCCGGAACAGTGCCTGGAACAGATATCTGAATACAAAGAGATGGGCTTCACCGATGTGATAGTCCGGCTGTTCTACCCTCAAATGTCACAGGATGAGGTGCTGGAACACATCGGTTTGGTGGGAGAGCAAGTCATCCCAGGTATGCATCGCCTCTAGTATTTTTGGCCTAGGGTCGAGCGAAGGACGAGTTGGGCGAAGCAGGTATCTGGATCGCGGTGATCTTGACAGGAATGGCGGTTTTGGGAGTGCGTGAGTACGCACGCTCCAGCGGAGCCTTCGCGGCCCGCTGGGAACAAGCTAAAGTATCGCTTCTAGCCGCCGGCTTAATACTGTTGGGCGTTACCTCCGCCGTCTTGACAGCCCTGTATATCGTGGTGGTCGTGTTGGTAGAGATATGGCAACCAATATTGATTATAGTTGCGGTCATCTGTGGTCTGATAGTGTCCTACATCTGGCTAAACCGAGCCAGGCAGTGAACAACAGCATCAAGAACATTTAGCGAATACCCGAAAACTAAGGAGTGGAAATTGGAAGTTGGAGTGATCTTTCCCCAGACGGAGATAGAGCCAGACCCTTCAGCGGTTAAGGACTTTGCACAGGCTGCGGAAGAGATGGGGTATGCCTACATCTTCATCGCCGACCACGTGCTGGGTGCTGACCCTGCCCATCATGACTTTCCGGCGCTGCGCACCTATAACCACAAGTCGGTGGTGCACGAGACTTTGATACTGATGGGCTATCTCTCCGCCATAACAGACAACGTCGGACTAGCCACGGGAATCCTGATCATTCCCCAACGCCAGACTGTCCTGGTGGCAAAGCAG
The DNA here is from genome assembly GCA_913031095.1 of uncultured Chloroflexota bacterium. Next base: position 7,007 of record CAJWGH010000036.1, read on the forward strand.
GCGGCGGAGGTTGACGTGCTCTCCAACGGACGTTTGCGTCTGGGAATCGGAGTAGGTTGGAATACGGTGGAATATGAAGCCTTGGGAGAAGACTTCCACAACAGGGGGGCCCGCAGCGCCGAACAGATTGAAGTAATGCGTGCGCTCTGGACCCAAGATGTGGTCGACTTTCACGGCGATTGGCATAACATCAACCATGCCGGACTGAACCCCTTGCCCGTCCAACGTCCTATACCCATCTGGCTGGGCGCAGGCAGCTCACAAAGTCCCACTCCCCCAGACACGGTGCTTAAGAGGGTAGCGCGGTTAGCCGACGGCTGGTGTCCGAACTTCAATCCGGACGAGGCAGGCCGGGCCATCGTTGAGCGGACCCACAGCTTCATGAAGGAGATGGGCCGAGATCCGACCGCTTTGGGTCTGGACGGTCGGCTCCGCACTGGCGGCAGGCAGCCTGAAGACTGGCTTGACGAAGCCAAGGCATGGCAGGACCTGGGCGCCAACTACCTTTCTATCGAGAACCGTCAGAGTGGACTGACCACTGCTGGAGAGCACATAGAAGCTATGCGCACGTTCAAAGAAACCATCGGCTTCGATTTCTAATATGCCCACATTCAAGCCCAAAGACCCGGATTTTGAAGCCAAGGTGCGAGAGAGTTTTGGTAAGCAGACCGCCATGCAGACCCTGGGCGCGGTCATGAACCGGGTTGCGCCTGGCGAAGTCGAGATCGAGATGCCCTACAGGGCTGACTTGACTCAGCAGCATGGCTTCATTCACGGCGGTATCATCACCGCCATCGTAGACAGCGCTTGCGGGTATGCAGCCTTCAGTCTCAGTGCACCCGAAACTGCAGTATTGACGGTCGAGTATAAAGTCAACTTTGTTGCTCCGGCCAAAGGAGACCGCCTATTGGCTCGCGGCGAAGTCGTGCGGCCTGGCGCCACAGTCACCGTTTGTAAGGGAGACGTAATGGCCTACGACGGTGCCGAGGAGAAGTTGGTGGCCTCCATGCTCACTACCATGATGCTCATGCCCAACCGGCCAGACTTGACCGGCTGATCAATAATCTTTCGTTATCACCAACCTAGGAAGGCCGTAGAGCTCGTCTACTACTAAAGATCCGATGAGTATAAGAACGCCATCGTACCGATCGTCTTACTGTATGAATGCGCCGCTATAAATGCGGTGCTTGGTGGGGC
>CAJWGH010000037.1 GCA_913031095.1 uncultured Chloroflexota bacterium
CATCCCATCCCTGGTGCGGCCATGTCTAAGGAGAATTCCAAGTCCTATGAGTGCATTCTCCATGAGCGAAAAGGCCCAAAATCACATATAGCCCTGACCCGTCCGGAGAAGCTGAACGCCGAGCTTGACTAGGTTCCACATCTCCCTAGGAATGTCCGTACGTTACTCTCATGGTACCTTACCGCGAAAGGAGGCCGAACCACAGCCTCTACCGGACAAACCAGCTATAGATTGATGTCTTCCCGCCTAAGCTTCTGCTGAAAAGAGACCGACTTTTCTTTATCCGCCGGACTTGACTTCAACCTTAGCCAGACTCTCCACAAACTTGAGTATTGCTGAGTGGTCCGATTCCGATTCGCCTTCGTTGACCAGAGCTCCCAACACCTGTTGCAATAATGATGTTACGGGCAAGGGTATGTTCAGCTCTTGCGCGGTCTGGAGGACGTTCCTGAGGTCTTTCTGGTGCAAGCGTATTCGAAAGCCCGCCTGGAAATTCCGGTTGAGCATCATGGGGCCTTTGGCCTCCATCACCGCGCTTCCGGCCAGTCCGCCCCTAATGGCGTTGAAGACTTTCTCTGGGTCCACTCCAGCCTTCTGGGAGAGCACAAGAGCTTCACTTAAGGCCTCGATGTTTGCGGCCACGATGATCTGGTTGGCCAATTTAGTCACTCCGCCAGCGCCGATGTCGCCCGTCAGCACCACGTTGCCGCCCATGACTTCCATGAGTGCCAAGCTCTTGTCGAAGACTTCTTGTTTACCACCAACCATGACAGCCAGGGTCCCAGCCACTGCGCCAGGCTCACCACCACTAACCGGAGCGTCTAGCATCTCAACGCCCTTCTCGGCACAAGCCGCGGCGATACGCTGAGAAACCAAAGGGGCGATGGAACTCATGTCTATGATCACCGAACCACTCTTGGCGCCTTCCAAGACGCCGTCCGGCCCCAAGATAACCTTCTCGGAATCGGCAGAATCGGGCAGCATGGTTATGATGGTGTCACTGGCAGCAGCGACCTCCTTACTAGACGAAGCTCCGGTTGCTCCGTCGGTAACTACCTCTTCCTGATTGCTTCCCACAATGTCGTAAACGATCAGAGAGTAGCCCGCGTTGAGCAGGTTGCGGGCCATGGGTTTCCCCATGATTCCAAGTCCGATGAATCCTATCTGTTCGGCCATGTGCTAACCTCCACGGGATGGTCAATCTTGTTCTTGCATAAAAGGTGCCTGGGGGTGGGCGCGAAAACTGTAACACAGATTTGGTCGGCACTCCATAAATCGACCTCTGTAGGGAGCGCGTAAGAATCTAAACCACAGCGTTGAACTGCAATCTCCTTGGGTTTATGATGTTTGAAGTGGTGGAATCAATATTCCAACCGTGATTATCGTGGGATTGCGAACCCTATTCCTTAGAACCTTTATGAGGCGCGGATGGCAGACGGGAAAAAAGCATTGGTAACCGGCGGCGCCGGCTTTATCGGGTCTCATATGGTAGACCGCTTGCTAGAACTGGAATATAAAGTGGTCGTTATGGACGACCTCAGCACAGGCAAGATCAAGAATATGGACTCCGCGGCGGTATTCCACCACACAGACATCACTCAACCGGCCATGGACGACATCATTCAGCGCGAGCAGCCTGATCTGGTGTTCCACATGGCAGCGCAGACCAGTGTAACCCAGTCTACGAAAGACCCAATCAAAGATGCCAACGCCAACGCGCTGGGTACGCTTCGAATCATTGAAGCCTCTCGCCGGGTTGGCGTTGAGAAAATCATTTATTCTTGTACTGGCGGAGCTCTATACGGCGACCCCGAAACGACCCCTAGCCCAGAAAACACACCGATTGCGCCGGCGTCTCCTTACGGCATGTCCAAATGGGTTGCCGAGCAGTACTTAGGTTTCTACCATCGCCTTTACCGTCTGAACTTCACGTCGTTGCGGTACGGAAACGTTTACGGACCTCGGCAAGACCCACACGGCGAAGCCGGGGTTGTCAGCATCTTTACCCAGGCCATGTTGGCAGGTAAACAGCCTCAGATATTCGGTGACGGCACACAGGAAAGAGATTTCGTATCGGTATCAGATGTGGTCGACGCCAACGTGTCCGCCATCAACCGCGGCGACGGCGAATCTATGAATATCGGGACCGGAAAGGCAACGAGCGTTAACCAAATCTTTGAGTTGCTCCAAGGCATCACAGGTTATAAGTGGGGCCCGCTTCACGCCCCAAACAGGGCTGGTGAGGTGTACCGAATTTCATTAGACTCATCCAGAGCGAAACAAGAGCTCGGCTGGTCACCGAAGATTGGCCTGGAAGAAGGGCTGCAGATGACCGTGGACTACTTCAAAGAGGCAAACGGCTCACCGTCGGCCGATAGTAAAGCCCAAATCACGACTCGATCAGGCACACTCTGACTGACATTTAGGAGAATACACGGCAATCATGGAAGCAGATTACGACGTAGTTATTTTGGGCGCCGGCGCAGCTGGGCTGGCTGCTGGCCTCTACACAACCAGGGCAATGTTGAAAACCCTTATGCTCGAGCAACTGGGCCCGGGCGGCCAGCTGTTGATTACGGACGAGATCGAGAATTACCCCGGATTCCCAGATGGCATCAAGGGCCAAGAGTTGGCCATGAGGATGGAACAGCAGACCACCAAGTTCGGGGCTGAAACTGAATATACAGAAGTCGTCGGCATCGAAAACATCGATCAGCCGATCAAGACGGTGAAGACTGATGACCGAGACTTCACCACCAAGACTATAATCATCGCTACCGGCGGTTCCCACAACAAGCTCGGGGTTGCCGGCGAGGATGCCCTGGCCGGCCGTGGCGTATCCTACTGTGCGGTGTGCGACGGAAACTTCTTTCGAGGCCAGAACGTTGTTGTGGTAGGCGGTGGAGACGCAGCCATGGACGAAGGCCACTACCTCAGCGGTATAGTCGATTCGGTGACCTTCATCCACCGTCGTGACGAACTCCGAGCCGCCAAGGTCTTGCAAGAGCGGGCTTTCGCCAATGATAAAGTCAACTTTCTCTGGAGCACAGTGGTCGAGGAGTTCCGGGGAGACATGACGTTGGATCGGGCACTTGTGAGAGACCTCAAGACCGACAAGACCTACGAGTACCCGATGGCCGCGGCCTTTATCTATGTTGGGTTCCATCCAAACACTGAATATCTTTCGAACCTGATAGAGACGGATTCCGGCGGCCACGTATTCACTGACATCAATATGAGGACGGCCGTTCCCGGCGTTTACGCCTGCGGCGACGCTCGGGCGGAATCCACGCGCCAACTCGGCTCAGCCGTTGGAGACGGCATTACCGCCGCGCTGGCGGCTTTCCACGACCTCAACAACTAACCGAGAACGATACAAAACATATGTGGCTCTGACCAAACTGATCGTCAGAGCCACATATGTCTCACTGGCGGTAACAGAACAAGCCAATCCACTCACGGTTATTGGGTTGAGGAGGCTTAGAACCTGCTGAATTCGCGAATCAGGGTCACACTCCCTGCAACCACAATAACTGCCACCACAACATATCGGAAGATTCTTTCGTTTATCCAGATGATGACCATTCGGGCCACGAAAAAGCCTATGATTAGCCCCGGAATGAGCATCCCAATGTTCGCCAGGGTGTCCTTTTCAACCAACCCCGTGGCGGCGTAAAGAGGGAAAGCCACTAAATCAGACGCCAGAAAGAACAGGGCTAGAGATGCCCTGACCATCTCCGGCTTCCACCGCTGGGAGATCGAGTAGATCGCTCCCAATGGCCCACCGATGGCTATGGTGGTCACTGCTAGTGATGTGAGGAACCCGAATACCGGACCGGCCACTTTGCTCTGGACGAAGGGCAATTGGACATTCTTCAAGCTGAACAGCCCGAGAAATATGATCATTATGGCGATGGTGATTCGCAGCGCGCTGGGGCTGGCCGAATTCAAAGCCAGGACTCCGATGGGAGTGGCTGCCATCCCGCCCAAGACAAGACCCAGACTGGCCTTGAATTCCAGGTTGTTCCAAGTGCGCGCCAGCACCATAATCATCAACAGCGCAATGAGGCCGTTCGCTACCACAACTACTTGCTGAGGCTCCAAGTAGAACAGCAGAACGGGCGCGGCCACCAGACTGAAACCGAACCCAACGGTGCCAATCACTGTTGACGCGGCAACAACTATCAGAAGGCTGAAAAAAAGTTCAACCCCGGAGAGCAAAGCGGGGTTTAGTTCCCTGTCGCCAAGTTGAACAATCCCTGAGTCGCTGCAACTTTCAGAGCCAGGTTAACGTCTATGATTGGGGGTCCGTCCCGGTGGACTTCCATCTCCAATTGCTGTGAATCAGTCACGGCAAATGAACGCTCACCATCCAGAGCAACCGTGCAATGCCGTTTCTCGATGGCTATTTTTTCGCCGTCGGCCATGTGCTGCCATGACGATATTGCAACCGGAGGGACGATCCCAGGCGCAATGGGAGCAAGAACCACCCGATCCCCAAGGGTTGGTGCTTCGGCGTCTGCGATGCTGTACTGCAGACCGCCTTCGTCGGCGAGGGACACTACAGCCAATCGAGCTCCGATGGACGAGAGGCCGATGGACGCAGGCTCCGCTCTAGTCAAGAACACCTCGAAAACTGTCCCCATGTCCCAGATAGCCCGGCTGGCCACGAAACGCTCTTTGGAGAGGGCCACGTCGATCAGCGCGAAGTCTTTCAATTCGCCATCCACGTAGACGTTCATCACCTTGCTAGAGACCGCAACATCTGCCAAAGACACTCTGCCGTCAGCAACCAAGCCGGCTGCCAGACCTGCAAGTGTGCCTTCAACCATGGTTGGAAATACGTTGTTAGTGCCAGTAGAGATGGCCACCATCGGAATACTTCTACTGCCAACCACGGCCGCCCTGTTAGTGCCGTCCCCACCCAGAGTCACTAGGCAGTCGACCCCTTGTTCCGCCATGAGTCTGGCGGCCCGCATGGTGTCGCCCTCGGAATAAAAGGCCGGCATATCCACGAAATCAAGGTCTATGGAAAGCTTGGGGTCTTCTGAAGCCCGGTAGACCAGGTTGGAGCTATCGGCCATGCCTAGAACATTAGTAACGCCGACTGACTGGAGACCCAACATCACCCGGCGGACGATGTTCACCTTTTCCCAATCGGGCACCACTCTACCTTGGGCCACCAGACGGCGAATATCCTTGCTAGCGGCGGGGTTCGCGATTATTCCTACCATAGTCAAGGGGTTTCACCTCTATCCGGTGTCCGTCAGATGCCGTGGCAGGCGGTTGGAACCACGGTTATAATACGCCTGAGTTTAAGCAGGCCCGATTATAGCATTAGGGAGATTGGTATGAGCGCTGAGCTAGCATTCATGTCCGCTGTTGATTTGGCACGAAATATCCGCCAGAAAAAGGTCTCTTCATTAGAAGCCACGGAGAACTTCTTCGAGCGAATCGACCGCCTCGACTCCCAATTGAACTCCTATCTGGCTCTGCGCCACGACCAGGCGTTGGACGACGCTCGGGCTGCCGACGAATCTGTGCAGCGGGGTTCTGAGCTAGGTCCGCTCCACGGAGTTCCAATCTCCATCAAAGACCTTGAACTGACCAAGGGAATGACCACTACTATGGGATCGGCTTTGTTCCGCGACCGAGTGCCGGACATTGATTCCATAGTGGTGGAGAGGGTCAAGGCGTCGGGCGCAATCATCCTGGGCAAGACCAACACGCCCGAGTTCGGCCTATCAGGCACCACCGAGAACAAACTAGGCGAACCCTGCCGCAACCCGTGGGACACAGAACGGACCCCCGGCGGCTCCAGCGGCGGAGCGGCGGCGGCCCTAGCGGCGGGGCTCTGCACTATGTCCACGGGCTCTGATGGTGGTGGTTCTATCCGCATCCCGGCCAGCTTCAGCGGACTATTCGGAATCAAGCCTACCCAGGGCCGAGTACCCCGCTACGGCGGGTACGGCAGGCCATCAGCTAATCACTTCTCCCAATCAGGGCCGATAAGCCATACTGTTGCCGATTCGGCGCTGCTGTTACAAGTGATAGCCGGTCCAGACTCCCGGGACGTGACTTCTATCCGCACTCCGGCTCCGGACTTCTGCGCCGATCTGGACAAGGGAGTTAAGGGAATGAAGTTCGCGTGGAGCAGCGACTACGGCTACGCGGCGGTCGACCCAGAAGTAGTACAAATAACAGAGCGTGCCGCCCAGGTGTTCGCCGGAATGGGCGCCACTGTGGACGACGGCAACTTGAACATTGAGGACCCATTTCCGTCGTTCTGGGACATCTTCGCCACAGCGTCTTACACGTCATACGAGCACATGTTCGACGACAACCGGAGCGACTTCACGTACTACGGTATCACCTCCATGGAGCACGGTCGTTCAGTAACCGGCGCCGACCTGTCCCGTGCCATCTACGAAGTGGACCGGCTAGGCCGGCATATGGAGGAGTTTTTCGACAACTTCGACCTGCTACTCTCACCGACAATGGCAGTCCCGGCGTTCCCCATCGAGGACCGGCCGAAGTTGATCGGTGGTCGGACCGTGGACCCGTTCTGGGGCTTCGTCCCATTTACATACCCAATCAACATGAGCGGCCAAACCGCTGCCAGCATCCCCTGCGGCTACTCGTCCAATGGCATGCCGATAGGCCTACATATCATCGGCCCCCGCGGGTCGGAATCACGCGTTTTGCAGGCGGCAGCCGCGTTTGAGCAGGCGATGCCGTGGGCGGATAAGAGACCTGGAGTTAGTTAAAAGAATGGAGTTAGCTTTCCCAGAGACGTGGGATTTCCCTTAGCCTTATCTATAACCAGAATAAATCGATCCGGTCCCAGACCTAAACCGAACGAAGGAAATCTCCGAGAACCTGTTCAACATAGCCGGCAACACTATCACAAGGAACCGATGCTAATCAGTCTATCCAATCTGAAGGCAGCGCAGAGTTTCGCCGTCAAGTTGCTGTTGAATCCCCGAGATCGATAGTCAGGGCCGCTAGTTATCTGGCGATTTAAGCCTACGTTTCATAGAGTCAGGTTATTGAGATACCTACCCGTCCACTGATCTTCAACCTACCGACATCTTCTGCTTCAGCAGAGGCAGTACATCTGTGGCCACTCGGTGGCATTCTTCCACGTGAGGGAAGCCGGATAAGATGAACTCGTCTACACCTAGTTTCCAGTAGTCTAAGAGGGTGTCGGTTACCTGTTCGGGAGTACCGACTATAGCGGTGCCACAGTTGACTCTCACTTCGGAAAGGCCATTCCAAAGGTGAGGAGCGATCATGTGGTCAGGCTTTTCTTGGGCCTGGGCGGCGGCGCCGACCATGGCTGTGCCGGCGACGGCTGATTTGCGTTGGGCTTTCACCACCGGGTCAGCGTGGTCAATCAGTTCGTTGGCGGCCTTCCAAGCGTCATCTTCGTTGTCCCGTACAACCAGGTGGGTGCGGATGCCCAGGCTGGGTCTGCGGCCCGCATTTGCGAATTCTTCACGCACAGCATCGAAACGAGCTCGTGAGTCCTCCAAAGCCTCTATCCAGTTCAGGTGGACGTCGGCCTGGCGCCCGGATAGAGCGTTGGCTCTGGGCGAGGCCCCACCAAGGTAGAAGCGTGGCGGTGTACCTTGTGGTATGGGGGAGCAGTAGGCGTCCCGTAGGTTGTAGAAATCGCCCTGGAACTCCACCGGGCCAGGCTGGGTCCACAGTTTTCGGCAGGCGGAGATGAACTCCTCAGCCCGTTCGTAACGGGTGCTCTGATCAGAGTATTCACCCACCCGTTCGAAGTCATTGCCGATTCCGCCTGGAACGATGTTGATATCGATGCGTCCCTTTGATATCTGGTGTAAAGCGGCGGCCATCTGGGCGAACAAACCCAATGCAACAAAGCCTGGTCGGACGGCGATTAGGAAGCGGATGCGCTCGGTTACTGCTGCTAGAGCCGTGGCCGTGGTCCATGTCTCGGCCAAGGGGGCATCTTCAGCGAAAAGACCGTTGGCGAACCGGGTAGGAATCAATAAGGAGTAGTAACCCAGATCCTCGGCTGTCTGGGCCACCCGACGCAGGTAATCGAAGTCTGGGGGGCGTTCCGCCCTAGCGGTACCTGCTCGTGCGCCATCACCGTCAATAGGTATGAACCAGCTGAACAATGTGTCCT
>CAJWGH010000038.1 GCA_913031095.1 uncultured Chloroflexota bacterium
AAAGTCACCCCGGCTTCCAGGTAGACTTGAGTCCCCAAGTAGATGCTCTCCTCGACCATCACATCGAACCCTTGGCCCAACAGATGGTGCAACAACTCCTGAGACTTACCCAGCCGCCAACCTTGAATTACTGGACGCTCGCCCCGGGACAGCCACATTTTCAGGGTCTTAAAAGCGGTTTCCAAAACCTGGTCTTGCGGCGGAAATACGTACTCAGGTTTCCCATAAGTGGCCTCCATCACCAAGGTGTCACAGGAGACCGCTTCCAGGGGTTCGTTTGTGGGGCTGGGGCGGCTCTTGATGTCGCCCGTATAAAGAAGTCGCTCTCCGGTCACTTTGGACTCAATCAACGCCTGGGCAGAGCCCAAGCAGTGGCCTGCAGGATGGAGGGTCATAGTGTAGGCTGAAGAGTCGAAGGGCTGGTGGTAATCGAGTAGAACGGGGTTTGACTTCTGTAGATAATCTCCCAGCAGTTTGGCCGTGTTAGGGGTGAGTGCAGGGCGTTCGTGGCGACCAGTGTGGTCGGAATGGGCGTGGGAAATCAGACTAAATTCGCGCTTTCGCGTTGAGTCTAGCCAGAGATCTAAGTCTGGCAGAAATATCCCATTTTTGAACACCGCCTGCACTACACACCTCCCTGCTCAAATGCCCTCAGAGGCAACGCGGCCAAGTATATCATGGGCGTTCAGTAAAGAACCGTTTTTTGCCTGCGGGCAAGGGTGTCTCCAAGTCCATAGTGCGGTATAATCTGCTGGTCCCTATCTGGGCGGCCTCAGAGCGCGCTCAAATCTAGATTCATAGAGGCGAAAATATGCCGGCAGAAGTTGGCGATGTAGCCCCTGATTTCAAACTTCCGTCCGCCGACGGGGACGTTTCCCTGGCGGACTATAAGGGCAGAATGAACGTTGTTTTGTCCTTCCACGTATTCGACTTCACCTCTGGTTGAACCACACAGGCGACCTCGTTCCGCCAAGAGTACAAACGGTTCGAGGATGCCAATGCCCAAGTACTGGGCATAAGCTGCGACACGGTCCCTTCCCACAAGGCCTGGAGCACAGCTTTGGGCGGGCTGCCTTACCCTGAGTTGTCCGACTTCCATCCCAAGGGCGAAGTCAGCAAGGCGTATGATTTGTGGAACGATGAACGCGGGGCCAGCAAGCGCGCTGTAATCATCATCGACAAGGGAGGCGTAGTCCGTTTCCGAGAGTTGTATGAGCCTGGGACTCTACCTGATCCCAAAGACATCTTCGAAGTGATGGGGAGTCTCAATTAACAGAACTTAGATCACTTTAACAAAACATCAAAAGGGGGCTCCGTTACATCCATGGTAGAAGGGGCGCCTTTTTGATTTGTTATATTTATGTTAAGTGCTTTGAAAGTTTACTTCAGACTCATCATTGCCCCCAATAGAAAAGACCGCCATCTAGGTGGCGGTCTTCTGGTGTCCGAGCCGGATCGCGGTCAGCTGGTTGCGGTAATCCGCTGGACCAAGAACCGCAGTGTGCCTTTAGGGACATTTATGGTGACTTCTTCACCAACCGATCGATCCAGGAGAGCCTGCCCAACCGGGGAAGTGGTGGAAATCTTTCCTTCGGAGACGTCTGCCTCGCGAACATCAACCAACGTGTAGGCCAAGGTCTTTCCGGAATTAGTGTCTTTCAAGGTAACTTTGGCGCCCACCGAGGAACGAGCTACCTTCGAGGATGATCCTTCAGGAAGTATCTGGGCATTGTTGATGCTGGCTTCCAGTTCTCGGATGCGGAGTTCAACGATTCCCTGCTGGTCTTTGGCGGCATCCAGAGGGGCGTTCTCGCGGAAATCTTTGTCAGCCATCGCCCGTTTGATATCTTCGAGTACCAGGGCTCGTTGGCCTTTGAGGTCGTCTAATTGGCTAACCAGACGATCATAGCCTTCTTGACTGAGTTGGGAGCCGGTAGCAGTGGAGCGTCCATTCGGACGAGTGGTGGACTTTGCTGCCGCTGTAGTCCGGCGGGTACGGGGAACGCGGAGGTGAGACGCTAATCCGTTCTCGATCCATCCCTGGTCTTTCCAATATGCGAGGAACACCTTTACAGGACTCAACCGGTGCACGGACTCTGACCCACCGAGACCGATCTGTTGCGCATATTCTGCAACTTCCGAAGGGGAAAGTTCGGAGACTTTGCGTTCTCGGCCTACCCAGGCCACGAATCGACCCAATTCTTGGTGACTCTGTTGAGCTGACTTGGATGATTTCTTGGCCGCTACAAAATGCGTCAGAGCTTCAGATATTGAAAGGCTTTGCTCAGTCGTCACTTAGATACCTCCGCCTTCAGCCAGTCTTTAATTTTCTAGACGTTCACCATGCCGTTATGATGCAGGGGCTTGCCGGAGAACTTTGAGAGGCCGGCCAAAGGATTTAGAAGACAGTTCCTCGGCCCGAATCAACACTGAAATCTTTTGTCGGCCCGGCCTTTTTGGTGGCACAATCAGCCCAAAAAGAATACCAGTATTCGACACCAATGGCAATCCGAAGGCGTCCGAGGGCGGTGTTCTGCGACCTAGGTTTCTAGTCTATATTCTCAACAAATACCTTAGCTGGTCCGAACCAAAGGACTTGAATCTAGTGACACGTTGTGTAGACCATTTCAAGATCCGAGAACCGGGCCAGTGTACGGTCTTCATCAAAGTAACAGGACAAATCACTGATTCCACGGAATCAGTCTCACTTACACCGGAAATCCGACCCTAAATTCCTTTGACTATGTCACATCCAAGATGTAGCATACTGTCGGCCTTGACGATTATGCGTACCGGGTCACCTCCGCGTGCGTCGACCTGCGCGCGCATTAAGCGTTAAATGGCGGCACCGTAACTCCCAAAAACATAAACGGAATCCGAATAAATGAGTTCCCAAATTCAGCCGAAATCTGGCTCCTCTCTTGCCGGCCCGGCAATCGTCCCAGCGTTCGTAGAAGAATTGGACCGCCTGGTCGATTTAGCCCGCCGCGGCCACAAACCTGACGCTGCTTTTAATAACCCGCCCCAAGAGTGGCTTGTCAGTCACATGAACGTCCTGCAAGACCTTCCCGAAAACGAGCAACAGGGCTTCCTCAGCGAAGCCAACCTGATTGACAAAGAAGCTGAAGAAGCCAACGCTGCAGGCAGGGCAGCCGGAAGGGCGTGGCCTGGAGTGGTCGTCCGCTTGGATACAGGTGGATATGCCTTTTTCAGTCAACTAGGTGTAGTGCGCAGGCCCGACCTGACTCAATACTTCATCGATGGGTTCGCAAAGAACCGTGATGGCGTTGTCTTCAGTACGGAGAACCAAATCCTGTTCACCGAGGTCTTCGGATATATCAACTCCTACATGGAGGAGAAGCTGGCCACCGGTGACACTATCGTGCAGTCGGACCGTCAGGTGGGCGACGCGCCGGGCCGTTCTTTCCACGCCCGTCAAATGCTTTTTGGCACGCGTTACATGCAAATCCCGATGATGTGGCGTCAACTAACCTTCCCAGCATCAAAGGAAATCAGTCGCCAAGAACCCGATATACTAGAAGTCTCCCTGCCCCACTGGCTGGAAGACCTGCGGATGCCCGACGAACTGAAAAAACGACTTACAGACGCCGGACTGACCCAGTTGGTGTTCAAGGCGCCCACCCGGGGTCTGTCACTACACCTGGGTTTCGACTACGTTGGCGAACACAAGATGGGCCCACTATCCATCGCCATGTTCAAAGTTAAGCAGGTGAACGGCCTAGCCATCCAAGCCGCGCTCAGTATGGCCCGTGCCAAGACATTGGCCGGTCAGACCAAGAACACAGCCCTGATTACTGTCGGCCCGTCACTCCACGGAAAGAGCACTTTGACAATCATGCTGGAGTTGGCCAATAGTGAGTTGGCTAAGCGACTCGAACTGAAGACGGACGCCGATGAAGGTGTCTACCCTATGAACGACGATATTGTGCTTCTTCAGCCGCTGAAGGATCCCGTAAAGGTCACCAGAGACGGCAAGCAGTCCACCCTCTACTACGGCATAGACGGCACCGAGAACAATCTTTATGCCATGCCATTCGGTCTAAACCACGCTGAAGACCCAATCACCTTTGAATCGATCCGCGGCACTGACCAAGACCCGAACATTGAAGAGACGTTAGAGAATGTGCCGGTCGACCTGGATTCCTGGAAGCCAAACTTTCTCTCCAACCCTGTCCGCAACATGCGTGTTACCCTTTCCCGCGACAGGCTGGTCGCCCGCAAAGGGGCCAACGATATCTTGGGAAAGATTACCAACGGCCGCGAGGCCGAAAGCGTACACGTCCCAGTAGAGGACACTGACCGGGTCTTCTGGCAGGCTGTGATGCGCCAGAACACGGTAGTCCCGCCGCTGCGCCGTTTGTCCCCAGAGGCCTACATTCGGATACTGATGTACGGAGAGGCGGTCCAAATGGGCGCCGCCATCGGAGTGATTGGTCGCCCCTACGTGGAGTACTTTTCAGACCCGTTCATCATAGGCCTCGAAGACGAGAACGCGAACAACCTTCACACCATCCTAAAGAAGATTGAAGAAGGTGGGCTGAACCAACAATATTTCGTCTTCAACACAGGAGGCGTTGGTGCGGACACCAATGACCAAGCTGGTGGGGCATTGTACAAGAAGATTCCCCGCGAACTGACACTGATGCTCCAAGAAGCCCTCCTTCGAGATGCGGTAAAGTTCGAGCGGGAACCCCAACTCGGATCGGATATCGCCGTTGCCGTCGTCGATGAGGCCGGCAACGAAGTCGTTAATCTCCGCGACGAGTGGCTGCCAACCAATATCTACGGCACCGATGACTACGCACAGCGCATCACTGAACTGAGCCGCCGCAGATTCTATGGCGTGAGTTCAGAAGACAAGGCTGGCATCTTGCGTTACACCAAAGTTGTGAACGAGTTGTATGACCTGTCCGATATCCCTGTACCCACCAACGAACGTGAGCTAACCTGGCTGGTTTCTTTCTTCTGGAACGTTGACCAAGCCTATGACACGATCGCCGAATTAGACGCTCACAAAGACGAAGGCACTGCCCCTGACGTGATTATCATCCAGAAGCTGCAGGGTATGTACGGAGAAGCCGTCGCCAACGGACTTAGTCTTCCTGGAGGGGCTAGTAGCTTGTTAGGGTCACTGGGGCTAAAGACACCTTAGCCGGGGCCACCGCTAACTCTCCCTCCTCTCGACGGTTTATTGTCCGCACTATTGGTGCAGCTTCATCCGATTCATTTAGCTCGGTGTATACTTACCGCCATCTAAATCAGCTTCCGTCCTTTATCCTATTCGCCTTTGTTCATCAAATCTCACGGACAATTCAGGAGGGCCAAACATGAAAGCAGTTCAGATCACCGAATTCGGCAGCCCCGAGGTCATGAAGTATGTGGACGTCACTGACCCGACACCAGGCGAGAGCGAGGCATTGGTTGAGATTCAGGCTGCCGGCGTGAATTTCACAGACGTATACAGCCGCCAAGGCATTAACCCCGGCCCGCCTTTGCCCCGCATCATAGGGGTTGAAGGCGCTGGCGTGGTTAAAGCCATCGGCCCTGGAGTGACCGAGGTCAAAGTCGGCGACGACGTAACTTACTGCACCGCCCCCGGCACTTATGCCGAGCTGGCCGTAGTGCCGGCCTGGCGGTTGATAAAGCGGCCCGCCGGAGTCGATGCCAAAGCCGGAGCCGCCGCTATTCTCCAGGGAATGACCGCCCATTACCTCTGCCACTCCACTTATCCCGTGCAGAAAGGAGACCGAGTCATAGTCCACGCCGGGGCCGGAGGCATGGGTCTTCTTCTGACCCAGATGATCAAGAAGCTGGGTGGGTACGTGTTCTCTACCGTTTCAACAGATGAGAAGGCCGAACTGGCCAAGGGCGCCGGCGCTGACCACGTTGTTCTATACACCAAAGAAGACTTCGCCGAGGTGGTCAAAAAGGCCACGGGCGGCGAGGGGGTAATGGCCGTTTACGATGGAGTTGGCAAGACCACTTTCAACCAGAGCATCGCCAGTCTAGGCCGCCGCGGACATATGGTTCTCTACGGGGCGGCCAGTGGTGCACCCGAACCGGTAAGCCCCGGAATCCTCGGCGCGGGTTCATTGTCGATGACCCGCCCTGGTCTCGGAGATTACACTGTAAACCGTGCCGAGTTGGAACAGCGGGCTAATGACGTATTGGGTTGGGTTAGCTCCGGTGAGCTAAAGATTAGGATCGGCGGCGAGTTCGCCCTTTCCGATGCATCTGAAGCCCATCGGCAACTTGAGAACAGGTCGACCACCGGTAAATTGCTGCTTATTCCATAGGCGGAGATGAGGAATCGCAGACTTGGTAATATTGGCCCCTACTGGCTCAAAATGGTCCACCACTAATTGTTGACCATATAGGTCGACTTTAATATAATCTGGTATGCGACTCTCGAACAGGAGGCCGACATGACTGAGGCAACCATCACCACTGAAGAAATCTACGAAGCTTTGAAAACGGTGTATGACCCGGAGATTCCGGTCAACATCGTCGATCTAGGTCTGGTATACGACGTTCAGGTTAGAGACACCGGCGATATCTACGTGCAGATGACCCTTACATTCCCCGGTTGCGGCATGGGCCCGTACATCGGCCAACAGGCTGAATGGGCAGTACAAGAACTGGACGGCGTGGAAGAAGTGGAGATAGAGATGGTCTTCGACCCGCCCTGGTCGCCCGAACTGATTAGCGAAGAGGCCCGGTCCCAACTCGGCATTTAGACCGGCTCGTTAGAGATTTATAACCTTCCCTTTTTCGCGAGCAACGACTGGGGGCTGGTTTAACCCCAGGGCCGCCGGCCACCCATCCTAATCAAAGGACTCGATCCGGAGGACTCCATGGCCACGCCCCAGGAAAACGCGCGCCTAGAACAGATCAAACGTTCTTGGCAACAACGCCGTCAGATTACCGACCGCCTTGGCAAAATCAAGACCAAAATCGGCGTATACAGCGGCAAGGGCGGTGTCGGAAAGACCACCGTCGCGGTCAATCTTGCCGTGACCCTCGCTAACCAAGGCTCTAAAGTTGGCCTGCTGGATGTGGACATTGATTGCCCGAACGTTGCCAAGGTAATGGGCATCACCGACAAGCCGGACTACGTTGACAACCAAATTATTCCGTCTGAAAAATGGGGCGTCAAAGTGGTTTCCATGGCCTTCTTTCAGGAGAACCCCGACGAAGCCATAATCTGGCGCGGACCCATGATTCATAACGCCATCAGCCAGTTCTTGCAATCAACCGAATGGGACGAGTTGGACTATTTGGTGGTGGACCTGCCTCCCGGCACTTCCGACTCTCCTTTGACCGTGATGCAGAACCTGCCTATGGACGGATTCGTGGTCGTCAGCACTCCTCAGGACTTGGCTAACCTGGACGCCAAACGGTGCATCAACATGATTCGAAAGTTGAACTTAAACGTCCTTGGGGTAGTGGAGAACTACACCGGCGAGATATTTGGCGAGGGCGGCGGCAAAAACTTGGCCAAAGAGGTAGATGCCCCGTTCTTGGGTGATTTGGCCCTGCGCTCCATCTACCGAGATTCCTCGAAACCGACAACTCTACTGGACAAGTCGGTGGAAGAGGAATTCGTATTGGTAGCGGATTCGATGAAAAAGAGCCTCAAGGAATTTGGCTCCGAAGCAGTTTAGCCTTCCTGAAGGGATATTAACGGACGAGGTTCAAGTATCTTCTGATGATTAGCCCGCGCTAATCGCCAGAAGATACTTGAACCTCGGAGAGTGCCGCCGCCCGGTCCTTTCTTTTCTGCATCCGAGAGGTTCGTTCTGGCGGCGCGTCGCCCGACGTTATGCTCATCAACAGGTTAACCTCCCTGCTCATCGCTTCCTGAGAATGGCCGCTGTCCTCGCCCATTCTCCGGAATTTCTGATACCTCTTCTTCAGCAACTTTCCTTGAGACATCTTGGCCAGCTGTACAAGGTTGGTCAGGATAGCCATCTGAAGCGTTGAAAAGGCCTCTCTGGAATCAACATGTGCGCCTCCATCCGGCTCTGGTACCACCTCGTCGGCAATGCCCAATTCCAAACAGTCGTGGGCCGTCAACATCAAGGCCTCGGCTGCTTCGCGGTCCAGCGTATGATC
>CAJWGH010000039.1 GCA_913031095.1 uncultured Chloroflexota bacterium
CGGCCTCAACCCGAACCCATAACCACAAAGTCAACATCTTATTGATTCAAGGGCCGATTCGGTACTTCACCCGCCTGCTTGACACCCCTAATCAAGGGTGTCAGACTAACTTTTCGGTCGTGATAGCTGGCGTTGCGCCTGATGCGGCCCGCTCATCTATCCGGTATTACAGAAGTGACGGAGGAATTCATATGGCAGGCGTCAATATCGAGATCCGAGAGAACGCTGGTCTCCGCGTTACAGGTCCCATAACGATAACCGACAAAGACGGCAAGAACTACACCATCCCTGAAGGCGAGTGGGCAACCCTTTGCCGATGCGGTCTGTCCAATAACAAACCTTTCTGCGACTCCGGGCATCGCGACGGTGGTTTCCAGGCCGAGTCAGCCGCCAAGTAAATACTTCCGTACTCCGTAAGCCGGGCAGGCCCCGGAATGGTCCTCTCGGCTGCGCCGAACTTTACTTTAATGAAGGAGGAGTCCAATGGCAGATGTAAACATTGAGGTCCGGGAGAACGGTCCTTTGCGGTTCACCGGCCCCATCACTATCACCGACAAAGATGGCAAGGCTTACAGCGTTCCAGATGGAGAGTGGGTAAGCTTCTGCAGATGCGGCCTATCACAGAACAAGCCTTTCTGTGATGCCGCTCACCGAGACGGTGGGTTCCAGGCTGATTCCGTAGCCAAATAGTTTCTCCTATCCGGCAGACGATAAGAAATGAGCGGCCGACTTGGGCCGCTCATTTCTATTTTAGTTACTACCAGGAGTAATTTTATTCGAACGGTAGAGCCGCCGTATCCCCCGAACTGACTTTAACCGGTCTTCGGCCAGACGGTCTGCCGCCTTCGCCGTCGGAATCTCTCCATTCTTGGAGATCGTAATCACCCGATCCGTGATTTCGTAGATGCGTTCGGTCTTTTCCCTAGCCCGGTCCGGATTGTATTCGCCGGTGATCTCAGTTTCAACGTTGATGATGCCGCCGCTATTCAAGATGTAGTCAGGGCCGTACACGATGCCCAACCGATGCAGTTCTTCACCGTCGGTCTCAGCCAGAAGCTGATTGTTGGCGCCGCCGGCGACCACTTTGCACTTCAACCTTGGGATGGTGTTTGGATTTATGACTCCGCCCAACGCGCAGGGTGCGAAGATATCGCACTCCACATCATAAATCTCGTCGGGTTTAACCACCTTCAAACCCAAATCTCTAGCACGGTCTAATGCGCCATCAAAGACGTCTGTCACCACCAGCTTGGCATCTTCTTTCATCAGGTGGTGGGCCGTGTGGGACGCCACTTTTCCGAACCCCTGAATCGCCACAGTTTTGCCGGTCAGAGTGTCAGCTCCCCACGCTTCCTTCGCGCAGGCCTTCATACCCATGTAGAGTCCGAGCCCGGTCATGATGGAGGTGTCGCCGCTGCCACCGACAGTCGTCGGTAATCCGACCACATGGTCGGTCTCCTGCTTGACATATTCCATATCCCGGCCGGTGGTCCCTACATCGGTAGTGGTCAGATATCTGCCAGCCAGAGTGTCCACGAACCTCCCATAGGCCCGGACTAAGGCTTCAGTTTTCTCTGTATGCGGATCAGCGATGATCACGGCTTTGCCACCGCCCAAAGGCAGATCGGCAGCCGCAGATTTATAGGTCATCGCCCGGGACAGACGGAGAGCGTCCCAGATCGCTTCTTGCTCAGACTTGTAAGGCCAGATCCTTGTTCCACCGCAGGCCGGCCCTAGGGTGGTATCGTGGATGGATATGATGGCCCTCAGTCCTGAACCGACATCGGAGACCACCACCAACTGCTCGTGGCCCTCGGTCCCCATATGCTCAAGTATCTCCAACGTGGGCCCCCTTATCGTCGTGTTTCACCGCCGTACACGGTCAATTTGAACTTAGACCATCTGGCTAAACTTCGGTATGCTGGGCGCTGTCTGATGGGTTCATCGCCTCCGCTCCCTGCCTTTTAATTATAGCCCAAAGAACGCCTCGCTCCTTACTGTTATATCAATTTTGGACATCCGGATTAAGCGGTATAATCTCCGCATTCCTATCACAAAGGAGAAGCGACATGGCACAACAAACGATGCATGCGCAGATGGGTGGCGAGACGAGCGGATCCGAAGAACTGATCCAAGCCGGAGCTGTCACGTTCGGTCTAGAATATCGGACGCTCCACGAAGGCGCCGAGGAAGGCGTTTGTATCCATGTTTACGGCGACCAACTAGAAGGGCAGGACAAAGAGCTTCTACGCTTTGACTGCTTCCGAGTTGCGCCCCACTACCATTACAGGAATGCCACGGTGAAGAAGAACGAGCGTCTGATGTTAGACTTCACCGCGGAAGGCGACTCATTGGCCTGGACCTTAGACAAGATCAAGAACCGGCTGCCCATAATGCTGATTCGGTGCGAAGCGGAAGACATCGCCCGTTCCATAGACCAACGAGACATCGACGCTGCCTTGCCCAAGATCGTTGCCTGGGCAGAAACAAAAACCCACAATCGAGCTTAATCAGCGTAGTTGGGTTTGGTACAGACTAATTTGGTAACCAAGAAGGCCCGCATCGTATGCGGGCCTTCTTGGTATCACAACTGGTTTCGAACTAAGCCCCGGATGTTACAATCCGTACCGTAAAAATTGCCTTAACCACCGGAGGAAACTAATGCCCAAATCTTATTCAGCGCCGCCGGCAATGACGATCGATGAGAGTAAGTCCTATTCGGCGAAATTTAAGACCAACCATGGCGATATCAATATCGATCTTTTCGCGTCACAAGCGCCGGTGACAGTGAACAATTTTGTATTCTTAGCAAGGGACGGCTTCTACGATAACGTGATATTCCACCGAGTCATTCCGGACTTCATGATTCAAGGTGGAGATCCAGACGGAACCGGGATGGGAGGGCCTGGCTACAAGTTTCAAGATGAGTTCGACAAATCTCTGGTTTTCGATGGCCCGGGCATCCTGGCGATGGCCAATGCAGGCCCAGGCACCAACGGAAGTCAGTTCTTCATTACCGTTGCTCCAACTCCTCATCTGAATGGCGCACACACGATCTTTGGAAAAGTGACCTCGGGTCAAGACATAGCCGATGCCATCTCAAAGGTTCCTCAGGGAGCTAGTAACAGGCCAACAGATCAGGTTACGATTGAGCTCATAGAGATTCAAGAGTCTTAAGCTCTCGTAATATTTTGCTAAATAGCGAAAATGGCGTTCTAGTCTGCTGCGGCGGACAAGGGCGCCGTTTTGTTTTGGGGACGTTTGGCCAACAGGAAGCAGGCAGCGCCAGCCAGATTAGTCACCACCATCACAAGAAAGGCGTCCGTGTAATCGCCTTGGACGTCTCGCATCCAGCCGACCAGAGGCGCGGCAATAAGAAGCAACAGGTTCATAGGGACTGTGGAAAACCCTAATATCTTGCCGAACGACGCAGAACCGAAGTATTCGCCACGGATCGCTACCGTCAGCGGGTTCCGGCCGCCGAATCCTGCTCCGAACAAGACTGCGAACGCGTATATGGACGGAAGGGAGTCTGCAAAAACCAACACCACTACGCCCATAGCCTGTAAGCTTGTGAAAAATCCCAAAGCCAGCCTGATAGGCACCTTCCCGCCCACATAACCGCCCACTAGTTGGAAGCCCATGGCTACGGCGGTGTAGACAGATACCACGAAAGCAGCGTCCTGTACCTGATAGCCCTTGTCAACCATCAGCAGACCAAGATGGGCCATGATGGCCAGAATCACCATAGAGGTGAATCCGTGGCCGAAGGCAATCAACCAGAAAGCCGGAGTCCGTAGTGCCTCAGAAGCGGTGAAGTCGGCTTCATATGAGCTGGCCGTGTGGGACTCGCCGGCGTTAGCCGCGGGCTGCGTAGCAGGTTTGTCGCCGTCGGGCAGTAGACCGATATCCTGTGGCTGGTTGTGGATCAAACGGGAGATAGGGCCGGCTACTACGATCATAAACACGCCCAAGATGGTGGCCGTCATACGCCAACCCAGGCGGTCTTGATCTGGGTCTATGGACCAGGCAATCAATGGGACCAAGACCAACGCGCCCAGCCGACTGCCCATGTTTGACCAACCCAAGGCCATTGCTCGGCGGCGGTGGAACCACCGGTTGAGCATGGTCATCAAGGGGATCCAACTTCCTAGCCCTTGTCCCACGGCCATGAAGATGTAGGCCAAATAGAACATCCACAGGTTCTGCACCTGGGCAAAGAAGATGAACGCACCGCCAAGGATAATCATCCCGATGAACACCATCCTTCGGGCACCCACTTTGTCGGTGAGATACCCTTCGATGGGACCCATCAATCCGCCTTCGACTCGGGTGAAGGTGAGTGCGAACCCTAGCTGCGTGCGGTTCCAGCCGAATTCCCGCTCCAAAGCCACTGCCCATACGCTCATAGCATGGAACAAGGGGACGGTTGATATAACCATAACGAACCCGCTGATTCCCACCAGCCACCAGCCGTAAAAGATACCGTTCAGGCGGCGAGGGACGCGAGTTCCGGAGGAAGGTCCAGAAGAAATTGCTAATAGCTCCCAAAGTGGCCTATCGATTTCGACGCAACTTCAAAAGTGTATCACAATTCCATATATTTACCTATGTTTATTATTAACATTAACGACTATCTAGCCTCTCGGCCCAGCTCCACCCACACCTGGTACACCCGGTTTTTGGCGAGGCCGGTGGTCTCAGCCACCTGTGCCACGGCGTCTTTCGCCCTGACACCATCTTGACGCAGGATATCCAGTCT
Source organism: uncultured Chloroflexota bacterium (assembly GCA_913031095.1). The sequence continues at coordinate 4,763 of CAJWGH010000039.1, forward strand.
TACACGCAGATCAGCATCAACGTTGCCCTGCCCTTCTGCGCCCGTGGAATCAGAAGAGGCGCCGTCTCCTGAGGCGCTGGCCTGGACGACCAATACCACCTCTCCTCTGGGCGATGTGAAATGTTCAAGAGCCTGAGCTGCCGTACCACGGAAGACTTCTTCGTGGAGCTTCGTCAGCTCCCGGCAAACAGCCAATGGTCGGTCGACAAAGACAGCTTCCACATCAGCTAGCATCGCGCGCAGTCGGTGGGGAGCTTCGAACACGATTATCGGCACAGCAGAGGCCGCTACCTGGCGTAGGGCTGCCTGCCGGTCTTTCTTGCGCCTCGGGAGAAACCCCAGGAAAAGGAATGCGTCACCAGGGAAGCCGGATAGCGCCAATGCCGCCGTCACGGCAGATGGACCCGGAACGACTTCAACCTTGAAGCCCGCCTGAGCCACGGCGGTCACGAGGTCGCTGCCAGGATCGCTGATGCCAGGCATCCCAGCGTCGGTGACCAGGGCGGCGTCGCCCTCGGCCAGCTGCGCCAATACGACACCCAGCTTGTCCCGCCAGTTATGCTGATGGAAGCTAGTGATGCGAGGGTGGATTCCCAGATGACTCAACAAACGTCGGGTCACGCGCGTGTCTTCGGCCGCCACCAAGGCGACCTCAGCCAAAACCCGCGCCGCCCGAGGGGTTAGATCCTCCAAGTTACCGATAGGGGTCCCGACAATATATAAGGTGTGCAAAGAATCTTCCTGGCTTTGATATCCCTAGATAAGCGAGCCTTATTATATGCAGTAGCCCTTGCCTAATGGGAACTCGCAAAGTAAGATCGGCAGAGCAATCTGGGCCTGACCCAAACACGCTGATCCGACAAATGACAACCCCCTGGAGTGAGCATGCCAAAGTTGACCGGCGCCCATCTATTCATACGGTGTCTCAAGCTGGAAGGCATCGAGAAGGTGTTCACCATAGTCGGTGACACCATCTTGCCTTTGGTGGATGCCGCTGCAGACGAAGGCATCCAGTTCATCGACACGCGGCACGAAGGCGCAGCCCTGCACATGGCCGACGGCTATGCGCGAATAACCGGCCGTCCAGCAGCCGGAATATTTACCGGCGGCCCCGGATTCTCAAATGCCATCTCCGCCCTCCCTGCTATCTATACCTCAGAGAGTCCGGTCGTGTTCATCGCCGGAGCAGCCGAACTGCCCCAAAAAGGTATGTCGGCCTTCCAAGAGATTGACCAGATAGGTATGACTACCCCGGTGACCAAGGGCTCTTGGATGATTCACGACAAAACCCGCATCCCTGAGATGGTGGCCACTGCTTTCCGCACCGCCACCACGGGCCGGCCCGGGCCAGTGCACCTGACTTTGCCCATCGATCTGCAAGAAGTGGAAATATCCGAAGACGACCTGCCCAGATACATGCCCCAAGAGTACCGCCCCACCGGACGTCCCCAGGGCGATCCGGCTCTGATCGAACAAGCGGCCTCTCTATTAAAAAGCGCAAAGAAACCGGTCATCATCGCGGGTAACCCGGCCCGTTACTCGGTGGACCCGTCCCAGCTACAACAACTGGCCGAATCCACCGGCATACCCGTGTTCACCGTGGAGCAGGCGAGGGGCCTGCTGGACGACGAACATCCTCTCTGCTACGGGTACGCAGATGGCGCTCTAAACCCGACGGCAAGACGTTTCCGCGAGGCGGACGTTGTGCTCTTGCTGGGCAAGCGACTAGACCACCGGTACCGATACGGTGGCGCGTTCTCGGATTCGGCCAAAATCATCCAGGCAGACCCGTCCGCCGCTGAGATTGGCCGTAACCGGGGCGTTGCTGTTGGGATAGAAGGAGACCTAGGCGCTGTGGTGGATCAGATAACCGCCGCCTGCAAGGCCAGCCACTCCGGGGAGAACCTCTCAGGCTGGATTGCGCAGCTGGATCAGGACGCGGCCGCGTGGGACGCAGAACTGCGTGGCCATGCCGATGGACAAGAGCCCATGCATCCATTAGATGTGTACACCAACCTGGAGCAACATTTAGACGAAGACACCGTCCTGGTCATGGACGGCGGAGACTACGTGCAGTGGGGTCGTTCGTTCCTCAAGGCTCGTAAGCCTGGGCGTTTCCAAAGACTTGGGCCGTTGAGCCATCTAGGCGCTGCCGTGCCCTACGCCATGGCGGCTAAGTTAGCCTACCCAGAGAGCAAGGTGGTGGCGTTCTCGGGTGACGGAGCATTCGGTTTCTATTCGATGGAGTACGACACAGCCATCCGGCACAACATCAACATCACCACTGTACTGGGCAACGACCACACGTGGGGCATCGACAAAACCTTCCAAGTGGCCTACTACAACCGCGCCGTCGGAACCGACCTGCGGCCGATACGCTACGACAAGGTTGTAGAAGCCATCGGCGCATACACCGAGCACGTCGATAAACCGGCCGACGTCGGTCCGGCGGTGGGAAGAGCTCTGAATTCGGGCCGTCCTGCGCTGGTAGATGTTGCGATTCGGTCCGGGGCCAGCCCCCTTGCCGACGCCATGATTGCACGGCGGACGGGTGGGTAAGGACCTTGTAAACGATTCTCGTCGTTTTGAAATATATCATAGAGTCAATCCGCAACAATGTTTACGGTGCTCGGAAATATCAAGTAAATATATGACATCTATCTAGTAACCGAATATCTATTTGATCCCGAAATAGGGTTGACAAACAAATAGGCCGCCGCTAATGTGGGGGCTAAGGCTAAAACCCGAGCCCAGCTATACACTCTTTTGGGAGGGACCGGAATGTTAAAGATCGGCCACGAGGTCGTTAGGCCTGGAATGTACGTCGGTGACGCGGAAGTCACGATTCCAGTTCCCGAGGAACTGGAAACCGTTCCCGGTATTCCGCTGAATAACCGCGAAGTTGACTGGTATGCCCGCGAATATCCTTTAGAGACCCAGAACATCACAGAGAGGGCATCTCGTGACTGGGCGAACAGCATCCGAGACACTCACGTAGAGATGCGAGAGATTCGGAAGGAACACGATAACCTAAACCGTCCGTTAATCATGGCCGCCCGCTTGACAGGCGACCAAGAGCCGACGGGTACCGCTTCCGGCGAAGACGTCACCGAAGCCATCAAGGCAAAGTGCCGCGAGCTCGGATACATCGAAGTGGGCATCACTGCCTACGACCATCGGTACACCTATCAGTCGAAGAAGGACTGGGTTCTCTTCCCCCACGCCATCTGCTTGGCCTACGAGCAGGACTTCGAGCCCACACAGACGATTCCCAGCGTTGACGCAGAGAT